>WFMX01000055.1 GCA_015488875.1 Campylobacterota bacterium
GAACAGATGTACCAAAGCAACACATACCAATACCTAGAAAATCTACAAAAAAACCAACTACTAATATGCAATAGTGACGCAGAAGCGATACAGATAAGAGATGTAGCTGTGTTATTAGGGTTTGATACCTTTGTACTGCCTGATTTACGCGTTAGTAAAGGGGAGGATTTACGCACTTATATAGAAGATGTCTATATCCTCCTCAATCAACTCTATCACTACTATCAAAGCACTCACAAAAAGATACTCATCTCTCCTATTCGGACTCTTTTTATTCCTTTTCCTAAGTCTAAACACTTCTCTTCATACACTTTGGAGTTTGGTGAGACTATAGATATAAAAGCACTCCAAGATATGCTCTATAGTTGGGGGTATCACTTTGTAGATATTGCTTCACAAAAGGGTGAGGTGTCGTTTCGTGGAGATATTATAGATATATATCCCATTGATAGCGAAAATCCTTACCGTATATCTCTTTTTGATGAGGAGATAGAGTCTATACACTCTTTTGATGAGGTGACCCAAAAGAGGCTCAAAGATGAGCTTGAAGAGGTTATTATTCCTCCTGCATTTTTGGCTCTCTCATCTGATGAGTACAAAGAGCTAAAGAGTAGAGTAGATAGTAGCCAGTATGATACATTTATCAAAGATATAGACTCTCTAGGATTGTGGTGTTTGGGTGATTTAGCAGAGTTCTCTTTGGATATTTTTGATACTATATTGGCTACTAATATATCTGATGAATTAGATGAGATATATGCTCTTTCTACTCCATCTATACCCATAGAGAAGTTTGCTCTTTCTACTATCCCCGATGGAAATAAGTATCGTGATTTAGATGTTGTTCACCCCAATAAACTACTAGAGTCTCACAAAAACAAAAAAATCACTATAATAGCCAAAAACGAGAGTATAGTAAGAGGCTCTACACTAAGCACATTTAAAAATATAGAGTTTATCTACCAAGATGGAATTGTCAATATCTTGAGTGATGATAGGCTTATTATCTCTCTTAACAAGCCGATAAAAATCAAAAGAGTCAAAAAAGCTACAATGATACTAGATGAACTCAAAAAGGGTGACCTTGTAGTCCATGAGAGCTATGGTGTGGGTATGTTTAGAGGTATAGAGAAGCGAGAAATTTTGGGTGCTACGAGTGAATTTGTAGTGATGGGCTATCAAAATGATGATGCCTTGCTTATACCAGTATCAAGCCTAGAGGTGATAGATAGATATGTAGCAGAGGGAGGCGTATTACCTGTATTAGACAAGCTAGGCAAAGGGAGCTTCAAAAAGCTCAAAGCCAAAGTAAAAGAGAAACTCTTTGCCATCGCTTCAAGTATCATAAACCTCTCAGCCCAAAGACACCTCAAAAAGGGGATAAAGCTCCAAATTGACAGCGTAGAGCATACTATATTTATGAGTAAAGCAGGATTTATCCACACACCAGACCAAAAAAAGGCGATAATAGATATGCTCGATGATATGAGCAGTGGCAAGATAATGGATAGACTCCTCTCTGCTGATGTAGGATTTGGCAAGACCGAAGTGGCGATGAACGGTATCTATATAAGTGCCCAAAATGGCTACCAATCGGCGATGATAGCCCCCACGACTCTATTATGTTCTCAACACTACAAAAGCCTCAAAGAGAGACTAGGTACACTAGATATAAAGATAGGCAAACTAGATAGATTTAGCACCACAAAAGAGAAAAATGCCACTCTAAGAGGGCTAGAAGACGGCTCTATAGATATAGTAGTGGGTACTCACGCTCTATTATCAGCAAAGTTCCACAATCTAGCTTTTGTAATCATAGATGAAGAGCATAAATTTGGAGTCAAACAAAAGGAAAAACTCAAAGAATTAGCCATAGCCGTACACCTCCTATCTATGTCAGCCACACCCATACCAAGAAGCCTAAATCTAGCAATGAGTGAAGTAAAAAGCTTCTCTGAAATCCTCACACCACCTACACAGAGACGAGGAGTGAGAACATTTGTCAAAAGCTATGATGACAAAGTAATCAAAGAGGCTCTAATGCGTGAAATGCGTCGAGGTGGACAGACATTTTATGTATTCAACTCCATAGCAGGGATAGAGGAGAAGAGAAAGGTATAATTGGATATTTTGCCCAAATTAAGAATAGCCGTACTCCACTCCAAAATATCAGCCAAAGATACAGAAGACGAGATGATAGCTTTTGAAAAAGGTGAATATGATGTAATGTTATCTACTTCAATAGTAGAATCAGGCATACACATGCCCTCAGCCAACACAATGATAGTAGATGGTGCAAATAGTTTTGGCATAGCAGACCTCCACCAACTAAGAGGACGAGTAGGAAGAGGCTCAAAAGAGGGATACTGTTATTTTATGGTAGAAGACAAAGAGCGACTAAGCGAGAATGCCAAACGACGACTTATAGCCCTAGAGTCACATTCAGATTTGGGTAGTGGTGTTGTATTGGCATTTCGTGATTTAGAAATCCGTGGAGGAGGCAACATCATAGGAGAAGCCCAGAGTGGACACATCAAACATATAGGATATTCACTCTACCTAAGAATGCTTGAAGATGCGATAAAAGAGCTAAGTGGACAAGAGAAAGAGGTAGCTAGAAATATAGATATGAAACTCTCAATCAACGCCTATCTAAACGAAGAACTTATAGCAGAAGATAGGCTAAGACTAGAGATATATCGCCGACTATCACAATGTGAGACCAAGGGTGAAGTATATGAGATAGAGAGTGAAATCGCAGATAGATTTGGCAAACCTGACTCCATCACAAGAGCCTTCATAGACACAATGGTAATCAAAGTATTAGCAAGAGCCAAAGGTGTATCACTTATCTCATCTTATGGAGAGAATGTTATGATAGAGTTTGTGGATAAGATGAAAGATAGAGTGAAGTTGAAGGCTTCAAGTAAAGATGATGATGATATTGTTGCTTGTGTTATGGGGTGGTTTCGGGGGTGATGATTTTTTATGGTATAATTTATTTAAAAAACAAGGAGTTATATTATGAATATGCAAAGAGTACAACTTGATATAAGTAGTGATATTTTTGATAAAGTAATGTTCTTTTTAGAAAATTTACCAAAAAACAAGGTTAAATTCAATTTTGACACTGTTTTAAATCAGAAAAATTCTCAAAAAGAAGAGCAAAATTTAATATTTGGAGACTTTTTAAGTCATTCTCAAAAAGTCAATAGTATTACAAAATTTGATAGAGATGAGTTACATGAAAGATAAAGTTTTTATAGATACCAATGTATTTGTCTATGCCTATTTGGAAAATCCTAAAAAGCAAGAAGACTACGAAAAGCATCTCAAAGCCAAAGAGTTTTTGAGAAGTTTTACGACTGAAAATACAGTCATTATCTCTACCCAAGTTTGTAATGAATATTATAGTGCTTTATCAAAAAACAAAATTGAAAACCATGATATTCAGAGTAGTTTATCTAGTCTTGTTCAAATGGTAAATGTGGCTTCTATCTCCAAAAATACTGTGCTTGGCTCTTTTGCTATTAAAAACCGATATAGTTTTAGTTATTGGGACTCATTGATTTTATCTTCTGCTTTAGAAAATGGCTGTAATATTATTTATAGTGAAGATATGCAAGATGGTCAATTGATTGATAGGGTTTTGAGGGTTGTTAATCCGTTTTAGGCGTATATCATGAGAAAAAAATAGCATTAGCATCACCTGATACCTTGGCTTTAGCTTTTGACCCCTTAGCCTGAGTTCATATTTGACAAACATCAAAAAATGATGTATTATATAGATATATTTTAAATAGGAGTATTA
>WFMX01000056.1 GCA_015488875.1 Campylobacterota bacterium
AATATAAAGTGGCGCGGCGGACGAGACTCGAACTCGCGACCCCCTGCGTGACAGGCAGGTATTCTAACCAACTGAACTACCGCCGCACCTAAAAAAACAACTTTCGCTAATAAAACTAGTCTATAAGCCATCTGCTGAAGATGTTATAAGTGGTGACCCGTCTAGGATTCGAACCTAGGGCCCATTCCTTAAAAGGGAATTGCTCTACCAACTGAGCTAACGGGTCACTCTTGGCTTACTCTTGTGAATAAGTGGACGGAATTATAGCCCAAAAAAATTAAATTGTCAAGTCTTTTTGCAAATATTTTGATATTTTAGTAAAAAACATCAGGAATCACCAAAATCATCTCCATCATAATCATATAGCTCTCTATTTTCATATGAAGTTTTTATGATACTCAGATAGTGTGCCATAGCTTTAGTTTGGTTCTCATCTAATGACTTCGCAAATGATATCATGACTGTGCCGTTTGCTTTGCGTGTGATACCTTTTTGTAAATTTTTCAATCTCCTCAGAAGTATCTCTTCTCTCTTGTTTTGTAGTCGTGGACCGATGTTTGTCCCCTGACCATAAAATCCATGACAACCAGTACAACCATACTGAATATATAGAGTCTCTGCATCTATATCGCCTCCAGCAACCATTGTAATATCGCTAACTACCAACAGTAATGTGGTCAAAATAAAATTTCTCATACTTTAGTGTAACATACTTTTCTGTATAATACGATATATTTTGTAAATTATTATCACATAAAGGATCAATCATGGCAGAGAATAGAGAAGAGGTGCTAGAGTATCATATGGGTGGCAAGATAGGCATAGAGACTACCAAGCCATGCAGTACACAGCAACAGTTATCTATGGCATACACCCCTGGTGTTGCTATACCATGTCTAGAGATAGAGAAAGACGAAGAGTTAGCATACAAATATACAAACAAAGGTAATCTAGTAGCAGTCATATCAGACGGTACGGCGGTATTGGGTCTAGGCGACATAGGTGCATTAGCAGGCAAGCCTGTCATGGAGGGCAAATCGGTACTCTTCAAGCAATTTGCTCATGTAGATGCCTTCGACATAGAACTTGATGTCAAAGAGATAGATGATATCATAGCCACTTGCAAAGCTATAGCGCCTACATTTGGCGGTATAAACTTAGAGGATATCAAAGCACCCAAATGTTTCGAGATAGAGACTAGACTACAAGAAGCACTAGATATCCCTGTGTTTCATGACGACCAACATGGCACAGCCATCATCACATCAGCTGGACTACTCAATGCTATTGAGATATCAGGCAAGAAAATAGAGGATGTCAAAGTAATAGTAAATGGTGCAGGTGCAGCAGGATTATCATGTGCCAAGATGTATAGAGAGCTAGGTGTGAAAAATCTATATGTTTGCGACAGAAAGGGTGTCATCACCACAAGTAGAGAGGATCTCAATCCCTACAAAGCCAAATTTGCAATGGATACAGAAGCCAAAACACTATCTGATATCATAGATGGTGCAGATATGTTCTTGGGGCTTAGCTCTGCTGGTGCATTGACACAAGATATGGTACTCAAGATGGCAGCAGAGCCTATCATCTTCGCCCTCGCCAATCCAGTCCCAGAGATACTTCCAGAAGAGGTGCTAGCAGTCAGAGATGATGTCATCATGGGTACAGGCAGAAGCGACTACCCAAATCAGGTCAACAATGTGCTAGGTTTTCCATTTATATTTAGAGGTGCATTGGATGTGAGAGCTAGAAAGGTGACAGAGGGGATGAAGCTAGCTGCGGCTAGAGCATTGGCGGATCTAGCCAAAGAGCCAGTCCCACCACATGTCAAAGCTGCATATCACAATGATGATATAGAGTTCGGAAAAAAACACATCATACCGCTACCATTTAACAAAGAGGTACTTATATGGGTAGCCTCGGCAGTCGCAAAAGCAGCCGTAGAGGATGGTGTAGCTAGAGTGAAAGATTATGACCATGAAGCTTATAGAGAAGAGCTTAGATGCCTCATATATGGTTGCCCAGATGAGAGATAGAGCAGACAACAGAGCTGTGAATATAGATACAGTGCGGAAACAGGTGTAGATGAGCAGAGCTAGATTGGGCGTGGAGGATTATATAGATTTGCAAGAGCTAATGCAGTCCAACATCTCCACACATGAAAAAAATCGTAAGTTTGGACTAGAGCATGAAACTATAGTCTCCAATTCATCCAAACTCATGAAGGTTTGGATAGAGGAGCATAAACATCTGATACCAGCACCATTACTTAGTCAAAAAATTGCTAGATATATGCAGATTGCTACACTATCTACGACTATGATATCACTCCTTGTGGGTATCCTATCGGGAGCAGCACTACTGAGATATAGTGGTAGTGAGCCTATCAATGTGTTATATTTTTTGGTTGCGATCCTAGTGTTGCCTGTGGTCACTATGACTCTATCATTATTTGCTATGACTAGAGCCAATAGAGCAGATAGCACACTCATACATATATCACCTGCCTTTTGGATGCAAAACATCATATTGCTTCTACCACAAAAGAGCCGTGATATATTTGCAAACATCCATATAAATCCACTACTGACCAATTGGATAATCATCAGAAGATCACAAGAGATGGCACTCACTTTCTCTGTGGGACTCTTTCTCGCACTACTAGGGGTGATAGCTAGCGAAGATATAGCCTTTGGCTGGAGTAGCACACTACAGATCACAGCACAAGAGCTTCACCGCATATTTTCACTCATAGCATTACCATGGAGCGAATGGCTACCCCAATACCTACCATCTTTAGAGCTTATAGAGAAGAGTCATTACTTCAGACTTGGGGGTAAGTTGAGTGGCGATATGATAGAGTCAGCTTCACTACTAGGTGAATGGTGGAAGTTTTTGGCTATGACTACACTATTTTATGCACTATTTTTGCGATGGTTACTTATGATCTGGTCTGGGATGAGACTACAGAAAGCTATAGATAAAGCAGTTTTATCTATAGCTGGCGTAGATGAGATGATAGCAGAGATGAGAAGACCACTCATTAGCACAGAAGCAACAGATAGCGAGCTAGAGCTAGAGAGCAAGGGCGAGATAGACATCTCATCCACTTCATCACTAAACCATAGATACGACATCACTATAGGCTGGTCGGTAGATAGCGATACGGTGCTACTTCACAACGATAGAGAGGGCATATCGGCAAGCGAGATTTATGAAGCAGGAGGAAGTCATTCGCTAGAAGATGACGAGAGAGTGATAGCCAACGCTGACGGAGAGATACTACTGTATGTCAAATCATGGGAACCACCCACTATGGATTTCATAGATTTTATAATACCTCTATCCCAAAAGAGCAAAAGAGTTACTGTATATCCAGTAGGAGCATCACAAGATGAGTATAGAGCGACAAATAGTTTTTATGATATATGGGCATTGAAGGTGAGCGGACTAAAGATAGACAACATAGAGATGAGGAGATAGTTTTTGACTGCTGATTTGTCATCCGTAGCAAATATATCACAAATCAGCAGATCTCGGCTCTGTTAGGATAACCTCATCTTTTATAAAATATGTAGATATATATGTAAGCACATCAGTCGCTATATTGACAAGTCTTATATATAGAACACTAAAGAGTATGATATCATTAGATATACTTAGGTGCAAGAAGCTTACTATAGCTATAAATGCCCCCTCTCTCACACCCATGCCACCTGATGCTCCAGGTGTGACAAAGCCTACTAGCCACGAAAAAATATATATACCTACAATCTCCAAAAAGAGTCTGATACTACTCTCATCTATCTGAGCAAATACTATGATACCCATCATAATGCCTTGTAGAGCTATAGATAGTGTCAGCACTGCATCCATCTCTAACTTTTTGACCTTTGACAGTGATGGAAAAAGGTATAGTGTAGCTACTACAGCTACAATAGAGCCAACAGCCATCAATACTCTCAGCCAAATCTCTATATCATCTACCAATAGCAAAAAGAGAGTGCCTGACAGCAGAGTAGCTACAGCTAACAGGAGAGTAAAGAGTCCTGATATCTTCATCATTTGAGCTTGGGTTATATCTATCTTTTTTGCTAATAGTTGTCTACCTACAAAATGAAATATATTGCCAGGTAGATACTTGGCTATCTCTGTCTTGCAAAAAAAATAGTATGATATCTTGTAGGGAAATAGGCTTTTAGAGTAGTACAGGAGCATCATATGCCATGCGTATATTCCTATGAGTGTGGAGGCTAGATTGATAGGTAGTAGTATATATGATATATCCGATATAGCTACAAATCTCTCCACAAAAGAGTCTACTGTATACTCTTGGGAGACCCTATATAGGACAAAGGCAATACCTAGAAAACCTAATGATTTACCTATGATATAGAGCAGTCCCTTTATCTTCTCTCTATCCAAAGTCAATCCAATCTCTCTATTTTGTCAAATATTTGACTATTTAGTATCTCTTTTGCCTTTGCATTGCTGAGCTTCTCATCATATGATATAAGTGCATTATCACCTACCTCTTTGATGAGTTTTGGATCGTCCCTGATCTCCAATATCCTATCTGCTAGAGTTTTAGGAGAGTTATCTTTGACGAAAAATATATCTCTATCGTCCTCAAACGCCTCTTTCATTGCATCTGTTTCTAGTGTCAAATGTGGTTTGCCTACACGAAAAGAATCATTAGTTTTGTTAAGTATTATACTGTTGGCTCTCTCTCCTATACTAAATAATCCCAAGTTGATATCTGTAGCATTGTAGTAGTAATTTAACTCTTCTAAGCTCATAAATCCTTTGAACTCGACATTATTAAGAGCATATCCTTCTACTAATTCTACACACTTTTGATGATCAGGACCTTTTCCTATCATCAAGAAATGCACATCTTCTCCCCTATCTTGGAGTAACTTTGCAGCCTCTACTATTACTTCTACACCATGTAGTGGTATATAACTACCCACATATAGTACCGTAAACTGCTCTTTGTATCTATCTACAGATATCTTTTTGACATTATCTTCATTGATAGTGAGAGGCACTCTCACAAACTTATCTCTATCTACATCATATTCATCTGATAGTGTAGATATAAGTCTGTCAGTATCTACTATGATATAGTCTGCTTTTTGCAAAGATCTCTTCTCTAGCCAGTAGGTAAATTTGCCAAGTCTGCTATCTGGAGAGTAGAGTTTTCTATCATTGCACATCACATCATATAAGGAGAGATAAAAATCAAAAACAATTGGTTTGCTCGTAAATATACGAATTGTAGGCACTAAAAAGTGACCCATATAGCTCACGAAGTAGAAATCTTTGCCAAAAAAGTGTAGTGGCAACCTAGTCAATATACTAGGTATCCTACTAGCATAACTCTTGCCATTGGAGACTACCTCACTATACTCAAATCTCTCTTTGAGAAAGTTTCGATGAAATAGATTGCGTGATATGCTAGGCTTATCGGCACAAGTAAAGAGTACTTTCATGACTCTTGATTCATCTTGATCTCTTCTAATAGTTTACGGTTGACTGATTGTAGGTCTGCTACAAAGGCGATGAGTCCTGTCTGAAAACCCATACCCATAAGCACACCAGCAAGTACAACAGACTGCATATGTCCAGCCCCATCTCCTGTGAAATAGAAGTATAAAAATCTAAGCCCAAGCAAGAAACCAAGACCAAATAGCATAAAGGCTATACTCATAAAAAACTGAAATGATTTGTAAACTACAGATATACGCACTATAGTTACTACTGATTTCTTGATATAGTTTGGTATGCTAGATAGTAGTCTCGATGGTCTCAGGTCTTCGTTGGTTCGCACTGGCACTGATGTGATCGCCATATTTTTCTGACCAGCTTGTATGATGGTCTCTAGCGTATATGTGTAGTTGTTGTAGACATTGAGCTGCATAGCACACTCTCTGCTCATAGCTCTAAACCCACTAGGTGCATCTGGTATATCAGTGTTGCTAGCTCTTCTTACTACCCAAGAGCCTAACTTTTGTAGGAACTTTTTAGCAGGCGAGAAGTGTTCTGTCTTACTGATAGGTCTAGCACCTATGACATACTCTGCAGTATGATCTAGTATCGGTTGAGTGAGTTTGGGTATATCGTCCGCTTCATATTGATTGTCAGCATCGGTATTGACTACGACATCAGCACCTTGTCTTAGACACTCTTTTATACCTGCCATAAATCCCTTTGCGAGTCCTCTATTGTGTTTGAAGTTGACTATATGATCTACACCACACTCTTTGGCTACTTTGGCAGTGTCATCTTCGCTACCATCGTTTATGATGAGCCATTCTACTTTGTCGAACCCCTCTACCTCTCTAGGTAATGCACCTAGTGCTATAGATAGTGTTTCCGCTTCGTTATAACATGGTATCTGTATGATTAGTTTCATTTTGTTGCCTCAATTTTTTCTGATAATTTTAGTGAATATAGAGATATGCCCAATACTCTTCTATCCTTTGAGTATCCTATCTCGTATGGTGACACTGCATTTGGTATCTCAATATCTATAGTGATATTTTTTTCACCATTTGCGATGATTTGTGGCGGTATATCTATGGAGTAGAAGTCTGCATATTGCTGTATAATACTTTTATGCAAAACCTCTCTGCCGTTGATGTGAATAATCAAATCTTTTGGTGATTTCTTTAGTGCATTATATACACCAAACTTCATCTCTAGTAGATATCTCTTTTGACTAGATAGTATATTTGACAACACTATCTTGGCTTTGAGTTGTGACCATATAGCACTTTTACCAAACTGATACCATCCATCCGTTATCAAATCAGGAGCTATTTCAGAATCTCTATCGAAGTATATCTCTCTGTTTATCTCAAAATGGTGTTTTATCTTGTATAGGCAAGCATTCATATTGGTATGCACTGGGCTACTGTGGTATATATCATCCGTATTTCTTCTCCACCATAGAGGCATAGAGAGTCTGTCTATAAATATCAGATTATCTCTCTTTATGAGGCAACTATTGGTTGAGAGTATGAGTAGATTATCATCTTTTAATAACTTTTGGGAGATAGACATATCGTCTTTTATCTCTTTCGATGCAATCTCTTGGTAATTGTCTACATCCAAACCTGTAACATACATGCCTCTATATAGAAGCTGTTCAGGATTAAAAATCCCATAATGCAAATCCCTATCATAGACGACTGCTACTTTTCGCCCATCATTCACTCTATTGGCGAGCCAAGGGAAAAATTTGGATGAACCTTTGAGATAGCCTTCACTTGTGACTATATTGTGTAGATGCAGATTGATAGAGTATAGGAATAGTATAGAGAAAGGTACTACAGTCAAGAGATTTGAAATTGTGTGACTATATCTGAGCTTCAATAGGATATTGTACCACAATCCAACCATAGCAGATATAGCTATAAGGTGGACAAGGAGATACTCCGAAAAGTAATACCTATGCCAATAAAGTAACATCTCGTGCTGATCTATGGCACTTACATTTTGCATCACAAATGGTACAGTAAAGATGGAATAAAATACGACTACTATCAGAGAAAATCTATCTCCCCTGAGTGCCTTTATGTATAGATATACCATGCCTATGATAGCTAGTAGTGCTAATGGCATACCAAGGTCGGAACGCAATAGACCAAATTCGTTGAGATATAGGAGTTTTGCAAACGGTATACCATTTTTGTGAGCAAAAAATAGAGATGTAGATATCTTGAATAGTACAGATAACACAACTATGGTTTTATAAAAATCAAACCACCCTACTCTAATCTTTTTGATGAAAAAAAGTGAAGCTATAAATATAGCACTTGCAAGATAAAATATCATAGCAAGTGAGCTAATAGTAATATGTGGCATTATCCTACGATACTGCATGCCTATAAGATACTTCTCTTTTATCTCTAGTGAGTAATGTAGCGAGATAGAGAGTACTACCATTCCTGCTGCTATAAGTAGAGCTGATTTGAGATTTTTATGATTGTATAGAGAATATAAAGAGATAAAGCCTAGCATTATAAATATGAAAACAGAGCTGCCTCTACTCATAGGAAGTAGAAGTAATAGCAGATATAATGGCACTATATCTATATATTGAAGCTTCGCTTTCTTGCTTAGTCTTATAGAGTAGTAGATGAGTATAAGCATCAATAATTGCCATATCGGCTCAGAGAATGTAGTCTTTGATAGCCATATATCTAGTGGTACCATCTGCACTAGTACAATGGTAGCAAATGCTATAGTGGGAGTAAGTAGATACTGTTTGAGTAGATGATAAATACTAAGTAAAACCATGATATGTACTATCACTTCTATGAGGGCAATATGTTCATATCCAAATAATTTAAAACCTATGGCACTCACAGCTGATGCGAGAGGTAGGAATATGCCTATGTCATCACCTTTGAGTACAGAGCTGACACCTGCCCAATAGTAGTCTGAAGCATCTCCTATCAAAAACGATGCTTCAAATGGCTCTAGCCTTTGTGACATATAGAGTACTACAAAAAATACAATAGCCAAAGTAGCATATAGGGTAGATCCAAAATCTTCCATCAAGTCGTTATGGAGGGATTTGAACATCAATGCTAAAGCGGTGATAATAAGGGCAAATGATACATAATAAAATGACTGCATGCCAGTAAGATAGCTAGCCATAGCCACAAGTAGAGATACTACTGCTACTATACTACCGCTATAGAAGTAGTCCGATTTGGTTCTTGTAATCATATCAAATCCTTAGATGGGTAGAAAATGTACCTATGTCTCCATGCCAATTCATTGGCATCGGGCTAAGCCATTGTTTCCGATGAGTTTGCCCGATGTACACTATATCATAAGGTATTTGGCAATGCCAAACCTACGAAGTACACGAGGGTCAACTAACTAAAAAAAGAAACCGATCTCGTTGCGTCTCAAATCTTCTTTGACCATCATAGCACAAAGCTCTTCAAGTGAAGTTTTTGGTTCCCATCCAAGCTCATCTTTTGCTTTTTTCGGATCGCCTATCAAGAGTTCCACTTCGGCTGGTCTATAAAA
This sequence comes from Campylobacterota bacterium, assembly GCA_015488875.1. Lineage (GTDB taxonomy): Bacteria > Campylobacterota > Campylobacteria > Campylobacterales > Sulfurovaceae > SZUA-451. The sequence continues at coordinate 9,055 of WFMX01000056.1, forward strand.
TTTTGGATTGACTCTCACTACAATTTCGCCTGTGGCTTTGTCTATAGCCGTCTCGTTCTCACCGCTACCTCTAAACTCTAGCTCTATATCTACTGCCTTAAATGCCATAGTGACGAATTCTCTTACGGTCTCAGTCCTATTGGTAGCTAGTACATACACATCAGGCTTGTCAGCTTGAAGCATCAAATACATACCCTCTACATACTCCTTAGCAAAACCCCAATCTCTCTTGGCATCTAAATTTCCCAACTCTAGCTTGTCTAACTTGCCCAATTTTATCTTCGCCACACCATCGGTGATCTTTCTCGTAACAAATTCCAAACCTCTAAGTGGCGATTCGTGGTTAAACAATATACCGCTACATCCAAATATATCATATGACTCTCTATAGTTTATCACCATCCAGTGAGCATATAGTTTCGCTACACCATATGGACTTCTAGGATAAAATGGTGTTGATTCTATCTGTGGGATAGACTGTACTTCGCCAAACATTTCAGAAGTTGATGCTTGATAAAATCTTATCTTTGGATTGACTACTCTTATAGCCTCTAGTAGATGCACACACCCCAAACCTGTGATATGAGCAGTCGCCAATGGCTGGTCAAAAGATACTCCCACAAAGCTCTGTGCTGCTAAGTTATATATCTCATCTGGCTGAATATCCATCACCATTCTAATAGAGTTTGACTGATCTGTCAAATCATACTCTATGAGGTGGAGATTTGGATTTTTATCTATACCCAATTCCTCTATCCGCCAAAAGTTTACTGATGATGTACGACGATATGTACCATAAACTTCATATCCCTTATCCAATAGTAGCTCTGCTAGATAAGCTCCATCTTGACCTGTAATACCTGTGATAATTGCTTTTTTCATATTTGAGTCTTTGTCTAAAAAATTGATAGATATTATACCAAAATTTAAATTTAAATACTCTTTTCTATTGCTCTTCTAAGAAAATATCGTTATGATTGTATCACAAAAAAAGCAGGATATCACAAATGTGTCTCATAGTCACCATAATCATGGCATACTTAGCCATAGCCAATCTCATAGCAGGAAATTTAGTGGCTGGTCTACTTCAGAGTGCGATTGCATTACTATTTTTACTTCTACTTATCAGAAACATATATATGACTTTACAATATAAAAAAGGCTGTAGTGTAAATGGATGTAAAATCACAGATACTATAGCCCAATTTTTTAGGAGAGATAGAGATGATACTTAGTATAGAGTCTAGTTGTGACGATAGCTCTATAGCCATCACGACCATAGCAAACAAAAAGCTTATCTTTCACAAAAAGATATCACAAGAGCAAGAGCATTCACGCTATGGCGGAGTAGTTCCAGAGCTAGCTAGTAGGCTACATGCGGTCGCACTTCCTCAGATATTAGAGGAGTGCAAAGAGTACTTCCCGCACCTCAAAGCGATAGCAGTCACCAATCAGCCAGGTCTAGGTGTGACACTTTTGGAGGGTATAGCTATGGCAAAGACCTTATCTATACTCTTAGAGATACCTCTCATAGCAGTACATCATCTCAAGGCTCATATATATTCACTATTTATAGAAAAGGACAGTATAATTCCTCTATTGGTGCTACTGATATCTGGAGGTCACACTCAAGTGATCCGTGTAGAGAGTTTGGGCAGAATGGAGATACTAGCCACTAGTATGGATGATAGTGTTGGTGAGAGCTTTGATAAGTGTGCCAAGATGATGGGACTAGGCTACCCAGGTGGTCCAATAGTAGAAAAACTAGCAAAAGACGGCGATGAGGATAGATTTGATTTTCCTGTACCACTACGAAACTCCCCACTCATAGCATTTTCACTATCAGGACTCAAAAATGCCGTCAGGCTACAGGTAGAAAAGTGTAGAGATGAGAGTGGCGATATATCACTACAAGACCAACGAGACATATCAGCATCATTCCAAAAAGCGGTCAAACTACACCTACTACAAAAGAGTAAAAAGATATTTGCTAAGGAGTCCATATCTGATTTTGCCATAGTAGGCGGAGCAAGTGCCAACAGATACATAAGAGATGGATATCTAAAGCTATGTAGGGAGTTTGGCAAAAGATTGCATAGTGTACCATTGGAGTATTGCTCAGACAATGCCGCTATGGTAGGCAGATACGCTATAGACGCATACCACAACGGTGATTTCACAGATCCAAACGAGATAGATGTAGTTACTACAAAAAAGTATGATAATGGCACTCTACTGTAATAAGGAACCATACAAGACGATTGTCATTATGTGGCTCTAGTACCACATCGCTACTCATTTATCTTCTCTTTGATCTCCCTAGACAACTTTGATATCTTTGATATCTTAGTAGAATTGTCTATAGAATCATCCAATAGTATCTTGACAAACGCAGAGCCTACTATGACACCATCTACGCCTTTGGCTTTATCTTTTGCGGTATGTTCATCTACACCGAAGCCTACAAATACAGGTGTATCGGTGAACTCTCTTATATTTGCTATAGTGC
>WFMX01000057.1 GCA_015488875.1 Campylobacterota bacterium
CTTCACTAGACTATTTATATATAACATACCATCTCCCTCTTATGGATGAAACTAGCTTCCCAACTCATCCCACAACCACTCTATGGCAACTTTGCTAGCCTCCATCTGTATCTCTTCTCTATTTCCGCTAAAATTGTAGAGTTTTACAGATGAACTATTGAGTGCAAGTATACCTATATATACTGTGCCTACTGGTTTTTCTATCGTGCCACCTGTAGGACCTGCTATGCCACTCACTGCTATAGCATAGTCACTATTTGCCATATCCTTTATACCTATGAGCATCTCTGCCACGCATTCTTTACTGACAGCACCGTGGTCGAGTAGTGTTTGGTGTTTTACGCCCAACCATTGCTCCTTGATCTCATTGGAGTAGGTGATGCACGAGCCGTTGAGTACAGCAGAAGCACCAGATATAGCAGTAAAGGCACTAGCTATCCGCCCACCTGTACAACTCTCTGCAAAAGAGATGCTTTTATGATTTTGTGTCAAATAGTCGATTATTAGTTTAGTTTCATTCATACTGTATATTCTAGCACAAAATAGCCTATAACAAAAACATCTTAACCAACTTTTAGCTATACTCACGGCAATATAACTACAAGGTACAACAATTATGGATTATAAAGATACACTACTACTACCAAAGACATCATTTCCTATGCGTGGTAATTTACCACAAAACGAACCAAAAAGATACAAGAAGTGGTTTGACGCAGATATATATGAGCAGATGAAGAGCAAGAGAGAGGGTGCGGAGCTATTTACCTTGCATGATGGACCTCCATATGCCAATGGTGACATACACATAGGTCACGCACTCAACAAAATACTCAAAGATATCATACTAAAGTACAACTACTTTCAAGGCAAGGCGGTACGAATGACTCCAGGTTGGGATTGTCATGGATTGCCTATCGAACAGAAGGTCGAAGAGAAGCTCGGCAAAAGCAAAAAAGAGGCGATGCCTACAGCGAAGTTTCGTGAGCTTTGTCGCCAACATGCTAGTAAGTTCGTAGATATCCAAAGAGATGGATTTAAATCACTAGGAGTTATAGCTGATTGGAAACATCCATATGTCACTATGGATTTCAAATTTGAGGCAAATATATATAGAACCCTTTGCGAAATCGCACAAAAAGGGCTATTAGTAGAGAGACACAAGCCTATCTTTTGGTCATGGGCGGCTAGGACAGCTCTTGCAGATGCCGAGGTAGAGTACCAAGATAAAGAAGATTACTCTATATATGTAGATTTTGAACTAAGTGACAAAGCCAAAGAGACTCTAGGTATAGAGGGCAAGGCAGGAGTAGTGATATGGACTACTACACCATGGACCTTGCCATCAAACACAGGTATATCACTCAATCCTGAAGAGATGTATGTACTCACAGATGATGGATACATAGTAGCAGAAGCTAGATATGATGCTATGATAGAAGAGGGAGTAGTGAGTGGTCACGCTTCACGCAAGATAGCAGCTACAGAGCTAGAAGATCTACTAGCTATAAATCCTCTAAATGGTCGCACTTCCAAGCTCGTCTTAGGTGAACATGTATTGATGGATGGTGGTAGTGGTTGTGTGCATACTGCTCCAGGTCATGGTGAAGATGACTACCGTGTGGGTCTCAAAAATGGTCTTGAAGTAGTCATGCCTGTAGATGAGAGAGGTTGTTTTGATGAGTCTGTCAAAGGCTTAGCTCTCTTACCAAATCCTGATGAGTTTGTGGGCATGCATATATTTAAGGCAAACGAGCCGATATTGGAACTTTTGGGCGGTAGTCTACTAAAGCAGAGCAAATTTACCCACTCATATCCGCACTGTTGGAGAACCAAAAAACCTCTCATATATAGAGCGACAAATCAATGGTTTATCTCTATAGATGATGAGCCTAAAGGAGAAGATAAATCTCTACGAAACATAGCACTTGATGCCATAGAAGATGTAGATTTCTATCCAAAAAGCTCAAAAAATAGGCTCAAACCTATGATAGAGGGTCGCCCTGATTGGTGTATCTCAAGACAGAGAAGCTGGGGAGTGCCTATAGCATTCTTCAGAGTCAAGGCCACCAAAGAGGTGATATTTGATGAGAAAGTAGTCAACTTCATAGCTATGATATTTGACCAATTTGGAGCTGATGCATGGTACGACATGGAGATATCTCAACTCCTTTATCCTGGTAGCGGATACAAAGCAGAAGAGTTAGAAAAGATAGACGATATACTTGATGTATGGTTCGATAGTGGCTCTACATGGAACAGTGTACTAAAGAGTCGCAACTACGATGCAGGCAACTACCCAAGCTCACTATATATGGAAGGGAGCGACCAACATAGAGGTTGGTTCCAATCTTCACTACTATTAAGCACAGCTATCAATGGAGTATCTCCATACAAGACTCTCCTCACTCATGGCTTTACAGTCGATGAAAAGGGTGAGAAGATGAGCAAATCCAAAGGCAATGTAGTAGCACCAGACAAAGTCACCAAGCAGTATGGCTCTGAGATACTTAGACTTTGGGTAGCACTAAGTGACTATCAATCAGACCTCAAAATCTCAGATGGTATACTCAAGCAAACAGCAGAGCAGTATAGAAAAATGCGAAATACATTTAGATTTTTACTTGCAAATGTAGATGACTTAGATGCTATCGTCTCTCCTAGTGAATATGGTGAATTGGATAGATGGATACTTATCAAAGCAAAGAGCGTATTTTCTGAAGTAAAAGATAGTTTTGATGCCTATGATTTCCTCCGTGGATTTGCCACACTCAACCACTTCATCACCAATGAACTCAGTGGTATCTACATGGATATCACCAAAGATAGATTATATTGTGAAGCAAAAGATAGCACCACTAGAAGAGCTACACAGTCAGCGATGTTTCTCATCTCCAAATCCATGCTAGCACTCGTAGCGCCTGTACTTACATATACAGCCGATGAGATATTAGACTATGCCCCAGAGCTATTTAAAGCAGATATGGCAAATGTCTTTGACCTCGTATACAAAGAGCTACCAGAGGTTGCAGATAGCTTTGATGATATATCTTTGATAGTCGCTAGAGAGAAGTTCTCCGAAGCAGTAGACAAGCTCAAAAAAGAAAAAATCATCAAATCTACACTAGAGCTAGAGATAGTGGGTGATCTATCC
>WFMX01000058.1 GCA_015488875.1 Campylobacterota bacterium
ATATCTTCGCCTTTAAGAGCTTGTACTATAAAATTACTCACTACTCTACCATCATATGGATCCATATTTGGTCCATATGTATTGAATATTCTCATCACCTTTATCTGAACATTGTGCTGTCTATAGTAGTCAAAAAATAGCGTCTCTGCACATCTCTTGCCCTCATCATAACAAGCTCTGATACCTGTAGTATTTACTGAACCCCTATAACTCTCTGGCTGAGGATGTATCTCAGGATCACCATAGACTTCGCTGGTACTTGCTTGTAGTATCTTGGCTTTGCACTTTTTTGCCAAATCCAGCATATTTATAGCACCCATTACTGATGTTTTTGTAGTTTGCACAGGATCAAACTGATAGTGAGGAGGAGATGCGGGGCATGCTAGATTGTATATTTCATCTATTTCTAAAGATATAGGAAAAGTAACATCATGACGGATAAGCTCGAAGTAGTTGTTACCCATTAAATGTTCTATATTTCTCTTGTTGCCAGTGAAAAAATTATCAAGACATATGACTTCATGACCCTCTTTAAGCAATCTATCGCATAAGTGCGATCCCAAAAACCCTGCACCACCTGTAACAAGCACTCTTTTTTTCATATCACCCTACCCTCTAAATGGCTTATAATAACTCTCATTTGTTATAGCTAACATCTCCGTGTCACCAGAACTATCTCCATAACCATATATATAGCTAAACTCATCCAAGTTGTATTTACTGCTTATTCTATTGACCTTCTCTATGCCGTAGCAATTTTTTGTTTTAAATTTGCCTAAAAACATATTGTCAACAAAGTCTAATTGCGTAGATATCAAATCCATATCATATCTATCTGCCCACTCCATAATCCAACACTCAATAGATGCAGAGACGATCACTACCTTATCTCCTCTAGCTTGATGCCACTCTATTTTTTTGATCGCTTCAGGTCGAACGATACTATCTATCTTACTCTTGGCATAACTACTTGCTATATCTTTGAAGTGGTTCTCGCTCCACCCTTTGAAAAAATATGCTATCATTCTCTCTTTTGCCGTATCGTTTGGTATCAATTTGAAATAGTATCTAAACAACATAGGTGACAATGCGACTAAACCTAAATAATAATCAAGATCACCTTTGGCATATTTGATAAACTCCACAAGTGTATCTTTAGTAGTGATAGTACCATCGAAATCAAAAAGTGCCAATCTCACCTACTCTATCCTTAATGTTTTTAATGCTATCGCTATTACAAATTGATTTCCATTGTCAGGTTTTCGTGCATTTGGCAATTCAAACTTTATAGTATTGACTTCATCTGTTTTCAATATTTTGGGATCAAAGCTAAATACTATATCTGCATCCCAAGCGTTAGCTGGTGGTATCAAAAATGAGTTTATTGTCTGTGTCCCAACCCTGTTGCCATTTATAGATAGTGTAATCTTCTGCATACCCAATGTTCCTAATCTGAGTTTTAATTTACCAGATATGGAACTTGTATCTTTAATATGAAAGAGCATCATGGACTCTTTTCCCAATGACCATCTCACAGTTTTTTCAAGTAACCAATGAGGAAATATCAACCTATCATCACTAAATAAGATATCCTTAGATACATCAATTGGTTTTGTGTGTTTTATTTGATAGTCTATTTGACGATCTTCTTGCCTCCTTTGTGTATGCAAAAATTGTGGATATCTCCAATCAAAATAGTAGTTGTTGTCTTTCGCTGGAAATCTATTCCATTCTACTGCACTAAATCTATTATTGAGACCTTTTTGCACATGTGTATATGCAGAAAAAGTAAATGTCAACAACAAAAATATAGTGACTGATCTCTTTTTGACATTTGAACCTTGAGAGTATATTTGCCATAAGAATACAACAAAGAGTAGGTATACTGCTGGTAGCACATCGCTCATAAATCTTGAACCATAACACCATCCACCTGACCAATGAGGAAATTTCGATACTGTCATCAGATGCACCATAAACCAGCCAGTAATTATCAGTAAAGTTTTATCACTTTTAAATACCTTATATAGATCTTTTGGTAGCATAAAAAACAGTAACAAAAATGGTGAAAATACAAATAGACCTCTTGATGGGCTGAAGGTGTTTGCATATAGTGCAGTAAAAAAATCACCACCTCCTAGTCGCTTCGGAATATAGTAAGATGGCAATATCTGATCGAATTCTGACAATGAATATAAGACTAAAATTCCCAAGAAGAAAAATACCACCAAAGCTGTTTTGAGTGCTACGACTTTTTTTCGATTGAAAAATAGATAGATTATGACAGTAATAGATAGTAGTGAAAATGTAGGTCTGCTCAAGTATGCCATAAATAGTGTAAGGCCAAGAGGTATCCAAAAAATATCTCTATCTTCTCGTACAATCCTAAGCATCAGATAGAATGATATCAAAGCATAAAACACACCAAAGGTATGTGACCATAGCCCTTGACCCAAAGTACTAGAGAGAGATGTGCCGAGCCAAAAAGTAAAAGCTACTACTATACTCCATCCAGATTTGATATAGAGTGACGCTATCAAATATAACAATAGAAATATACCCATAGCAACAGTAGATGCTATCCGTTTCTGAACCACTCTATTGTATGAATGAATCTTCATATGCTTTGTAAGTAGCTGCGTCTCTAGCCATACAAATGGTAGAGAGGATAGAGATGAACCCATAGGAAAAAAATTGTAATAGTGTCCATTTTTCTCCTCTATAGCATAACCAGTACGACCATCTTTTCGTATAGTATATCCACCTTTTAGGTCTGCATATTTATCAAGTCTCATTGTGTGGTTTTCTATGATAGATTGCGAAACTAGCAGAGTCCATCTAGAGTCGCTACTAGCACAGTCTACAGGACTTCTGTTTACAATATTAAATATTATGATGGATATGATGACAAGTAACCATACTCTAGGATTGCTATATATCTGTTTTGTATTCATTTATGATATCTCTCTTTTCTGTTTTTGTGATATATTTCTGACTGCGGTGGTAGCAATCTATTGAGAATTATTATAGCAAAAACATCTTCAGATATCTCTACAATGCAAAATAGAATTATCTATCTAGTAACTATACCATAATAAAATTTCGCTCTAATTCATTTAAAATTATGATAATTGTTTAAGGATTTTAGAATGGGACAAACCATCACAGAGAAGATATTTTCTGCACATGCTAGGCGAGAAGTCAAAGCAGGTGAGATAGTGCGAGTGGATATAGATATGATCATAGGCAACGATATCACTACGCCTATATCTATCAAAGC
>WFMX01000059.1 GCA_015488875.1 Campylobacterota bacterium
AGATTCAGTTAATTGAAGATGAGATTATCTCCAATTTAGTACCTATAAAACCTAATAGAAGTTTTCCTAGAAACAGGAATTCTAATACTAAATTTCCTGTTGCTAAGAAAGACGGTTTTTAGGTGTTTTTGAGCTTATTTCATTGGCATTGCCGTAAGCTATGGGAGAGGCTAAAGCCGTCTCGTCCAAAAAAACTTCATTCATCGACAAAGAACAAAAATCAAATTACTCTCCTCACTAGCCTCTCACACACAAGGCATAATGCTTACCCGACTTACCACCCCAATTGTCATTGCCATTGTTGAAATAGACAACCCACGCATGAGATGAGTCATTTTTATACTCAGAAGATGTCCAGTACCAATCATCAGTTTGTATCTCTATATATTGAGTAGCTATAGCAGGATTATATTTGCTGTAGTCTACTATACTTTTGAGTTCATAAAGATTTGCTAGTCTCCAATCACTGTATCCACTATATTTCAAAGCATTACAATACCCTATAGCCTCTTTTTGATTATATTTTACTGCTGTTGGTTTGCTCTGCCACTCTAGTGCTGTTTTGCTATCTACTACTACACTATTACTGAGTGTAAATCTCTCTGCTACTAATATCATTGGTAATAATGTAAACAATATACTCCATCTCCATAATCTAGTCATCTTTTCTCCTTCATCCAGTTTTTGACTTCATATTTACTCATCAACCTACTACTATCAGCATGTTTTATATGCCCATAAAATGAGGCATTGATCTCTTTGAATCTTTGTGCATCCTCTAAACTACAGTATCCTTCTACAAAAGAGCTATCTAAAAAAATTGCTTTTTTATACTTGAAGTTATTGACCACTCTTTGACGCACTAGTGTATGTGTAGGCTTGGTGATATAACCCAAAAAGTCTATCCCCTCTTTAGTAGTTCTTAGATAATATCTCTCTCTAAGTTTTAAGTTTAGTCTCTCTTTTAGATAAATTATAATCTGCTTTTTGATATAGACAAGTTCACTCTTCGAGCGACCGAGCAACACCATATCATCCACATATCTCATATAGTATTTTATCTTCAATCTTCTCTTTATGAAATTATCAAAATCATTCATATAGACATTAGCAAAAAATTGACTTGTAAGATTACCTATGGGAAGTCCTCTAACTTTTGAAACTCCAAAAAGACTTTTATTGATGGGAAGTTTTGCAAACTCCTCTACATCACCTCTTCTTATGTAGTTATTAGTAGGGTCATCATAGATAATCATACGACTTAGATAGAGTACTCGCTGTAGTCTGCTAGGTTTTCTAGCTTTTGTAGCTTCTCGTATCTTCTCAAAGAGTATATCCTTGTGAATATTGAGAAAAAAACTCTTGATATCTAGCTGCAAATAGTAGCTATACTCTCTATTGCGTACAAACCTACCCAATCTTTGAGTAGCTAAGTGTATCCCCTTGTCAACTCTACAGCTATAACTATCGTATATAAAAGTAGGCTCAAATATATCTACCAAATCCTTAACAAGCAGATGATGTACTACCCTGTCTCTAAAATCACTCGCAAAGACCTCTCGTAGTTTTGGTGAATGGGTGAGAAAATAGATATATCTTCTAGGCTTATACCTAAAACTATTGATGCTATCGTGTATCTCCCAGAGGTTCTCTATGAGATCTATTTCAAATTTGAGAGCATTGATGGAGTTTCGTTTGTTTTGACGGCACTCTAGGTAGGCTTGGTATATCTCTTCAAACAGATACATAACTCTCCTCACTAGCCTCTCACACACAAGGCATAATTCTTATTTGACTTATCATTCCAATTGTCAAAGCCAAAGTTGAAATTGACAATCCACGCATTAGATGAGTCTATCAAGAGATTTTATTATCTCTTGTGAAAATGTCACAAGAGCCTCTTTTATACACTTTGGTACTCTTGACGCAGAGTAATATTTAGCACACTCCCTACTCTCGTAGAGATTAGGAATTCTGGCTACCGAGCCAACCTTGAGACTGCCTAGCAAGATCTCTTGCTAGGCGTGATAATATCTCAAATTGCCTGAAGTCTCGTAGGGCTTTGAACTCTTTGGCTAAATATATCACCATTTTTAGCTCTTCGGATTTATCTCGCAATACCAGCAAAGCCTTCTGCTTATCTTCCGCATAGAAGACTTTGGGTATAGCATAGAGTAGCTCTCTTGCTGTTAGTCTCATCTTGGCCCCTATACCATATTTATGATACCTCACAAAACCTCTCACTGTCTCTTCTATATAGATGTTTATCTCTAGTGCTTTTTTAAAAATAGGTAGATTTTCATACATACATCATCTCCAAAAATCAAAATACAAAATACTCTCCTCACTAGCCTCTCACACACAAGGCATAATTCTTACCTGACTTATCACGCCAATAGTCAAAGCCATCGTCGAAATAGACAACCCACGCACCAGATGAGTCATTCTTGTACTCTGTACTGCTCCAATACCAACTGCTCTTGATATCAAATATACTATCTATTGCAGGGTTATATTTGGTCACATCACCTAGATAGTATAGCTCCTCTTGGGTAGGCAATCTCCAATCCTTATAGTTATCTGTTGTTTGTTTACTACAGTACTCTTTTGCCTTTTGCCATATCATCTCCTCGCTACTTCCACTTTTTTGCCATATCAGACCTGTAAGATTATCTTTGATAGTGTTGGTGCTATTTTTACTATAGCTTCTAGCTCCTCTGTAGATAGACTTGTCCC
>WFMX01000060.1 GCA_015488875.1 Campylobacterota bacterium
ATCACAATCATCTACTACTCTAAGGAGTATTTTGAACTTGTCATAATATCTCTGAAGCTTTGTAGTTACATCTTCGGGAGTGTCTACAAATACCATATCGCCTCTCTCTGCCACAGCATCTATATCCAAAAATGTCTCCACAGTAGTATAGTCGTTGACTCCTAGCTCTCTAGCCACCAGTCCTGCACGAAAATCATTAAGTAGCAACTCTACCTCTATCCCCTCTCTCTTGAATGACTTAATAAGTGCTACAGCTCTTTTGACTCTGTCAAGTCCATATTTATGTCCGCTATATGCGTAGTAGTAAAACTTCATAAAATACCTTTTTTTGATTTATTATATTGAAATTTAATCTTTTTTAGATAAAATTGCGTTCTTATTTCTCAATAATTGAGATTGTTGTCTCAGCATAGACTGTTGCATCAACCCCTACGAGAGTAGAGGAAGGATATAGAGTAGAGTTCTTGCAAAAATCGGCGAGTGATGGATTTAGTTTCACCTTTTGGCGAGGCTAAAGCCATCGTATCAAAGTAGTTTTGCAAGACATCTAATATCATCTATATCGGAATGGGTTGGTTGCCCATCACCAAAATTATACTAAAAGGTAACAAAAGATGAAAAAAGAGATACACCCAAACTATGTAGAGTGCAAAGTGACTTGTGCTTGCGGTAACGCATTTGAGATCAAGTCGGACAAAGAGGAAATGTCTATAGATATATGTAATGAGTGCCACCCATTCTTTACAGGCTCTGAGAAGATAGTAGATGCAGCTGGTAGAGTAGAGAAGTTTAAAAACAAATACAAACTCGGCTAATCAATATGTGTAGAGCCACCCTCTACACAGATCACAAAACCCCTCAAAGTAAAACATGCTTACATTTATCCCCACCCCTATAGGCAACATCAAAGATATCACACTCCGTGCAATGGAGCTATTTCAAAATGCAGAGCTATTTTTTTGCGAAGATACGAGAGAGACAAAGAGACTACTCAGGCTACTGAGCGAGCGATTTGACTTTATATATCCAGAAGATACTCTATTTGTCTCATTCAACGAACACAATGGCAAATCACGCATAGATGAGTGGGGGAGCAAACTCTCCTCCATGGAAGTAATCTTTGTGAGTGATGCGGGTATGCCTATCATATCTGACCCTGGGGAGATACTTGTGGAGTACTGTCGAGATGAGGGTATAGCATATGATGTATTGCCTGGTGCGTCTGCCGTCGTGACTGCATACGCTGCTAGTGGCTTTGAAGATGGTAACTTTCTATTTTTTGGCTTTTTGCCACACAAAGGCAGTGAACGAAATAAGAGACTCAATGAGGCACTAAACACAGGGTACAACACCATACTATACGAGTCTCCACATAGACTGCTCAAGCTACTAGAGGAGATATCTGTAGTCGATCCCGACAGAGTCCTATTTTTAGCCAAAGAGTTGACCAAAAAATTCCAAACCTACTACAAAAACTCAGCTGAAGAGATCTTCGGACTCTTCCAAAAAGAGAACATCCGCGGTGAATGGGTAGTGATCATAGAGGCAAAGAAGTCGGAGAGAGAGGCACTATATCTCGAAGATATCATAGCTATGGATCTACCGCCCAAACCAAAAGCAAAACTACTAGCCACGCTCACCAGTGAGAGTACAAAAGTTTGGTACGAGAAGCTTGTATCAAAAAGTAGCAAGAGCTAGTTTGTTGAAGCTTTAGGGTTAGGGATCTACTTAATGTGGGGACATATTTTCATCCACAAAACTATCGAAAAACACCATTGATTTACCCTTGCTATTTCCACTATTAGCCGAGATTCCTTGTCTCTTAACACTAATTTAACACTACGCCTATAGACTTCTGTTTGCATCCCAATAGGCAATACCCCCTGAATTGTTATTTTCTTTGGGATAGAGATATTTATAGTGGGTTCATAGTGAGTATATTATCAGAGCAGAGTAAGCGAAATATGATATCCTATCTACTGACTATGTCCATATATGTGCCATTGATTTTGTGGTGGCTCACATACTCATCCATGCTCACAGCATCACCATCAGATATAAAAGCTAGAGAGATTGCACTAGATCTAAACTCTTTTCAGGAGAGCGTATCTGAACCAATCAAAAAGAGTACAAAACATAAAAGTGCAGAAGATGATAAGGTAAGACAGAAGATAGAAGCACCAAAACCAGCTCCGAAACTAAAAACGACTCTAGAACCCATGCCAAAACTCGCCACTATACCGAAAGTGATTAGTAAAAAGGTCGTCAAGACAAGAACAACAAAGAGATTGTCTAGTAAAGTCAAAAGCCAAAAAGCCAAAAAGCCAAAATCCAAACGCAGGACTCAAAAGCAGAGCAGAAGTAAAAAGAGAGGCAAGTCGACTAGAAAGAGCAACGCCGTAGGCAAAAGTCATTTTATAAATAGGCTCAGATCAAAAATAGAGAGAAATAAAAAATATCCCAAAATAGCTCAAAAGAGAGGTATGCAGGGTAGTGTCAAAGTGAAGTTTACCATCACAAGCTCAGCTAAACCATCACATATTACCGTCAAAGGATCTAAGGTATTTGTCACGGCCACCAAGTCCGCCATCAAGAGATCATTTCCTATATCCACAAAGGGGGTATCTCTACCCATGAATATCACACTCACTATAAATTATCACCTCAAAAAATAGCCAAATGTCAGTATCTTCCATCATAAACGATGCTGGTTGAGGCTTCTCCTCTAGCATTGCCCCTACGGTCTATAGTTTTTCAACTCTTTTTTGTACTCTTTGGATCGTGGTGTATACCTCTCTACAAGTTGCCAAAAGCCTTTTTGGTGGTCTTTGTGTTTGATGTGTGCTAGCTCATGTACTACGACATACTCTATGAGATGTAGCGGTAGCTTCATCATCAGATAGTTTAGAGATATGGCATTTTTGCCACTGCAACTTCCCCACTGTCTCTTGGCTCTCCTGAAGCCTACTTTTGTTGGGTGTAGATTCATTATAGTGCTATACTTTTCTATGGTTTCAGGGAGGCAAAAGTAAGACTCTTTGAAGTAGAAGTAGTCTATCATTGTCTCTACCTTTTCTATATCAAACTTATGGATGAAGATAGTGAAACCTGTTTCATTATCGAAACTCACCGACTCTTTCTGGTCGATAGTATCTCTATACTCAACAGGGTACTCCTCGCCCAAAAATAATATCCTATCTTCACTATCTCCTCGTAGATCTTTGTCTCTCTTCTGGGATATTTTGACCTTGCTATCCTCTATCCATTTAGCTCTCTTTGTGAGTATCCTCTCTATCTCTTTTTGGCTCACTCTTGGTGACTTGACGATGAGCTGACCATCATCGTCAAAACTGAGATAGATATATTTTAGCCTTGGGTTTATTATGTGGGTATAGCTCGGTATGGATAGAGTTTTTGCACTCATTATAGTTTGGCTACTATATCATTTGGGCTTATGGATTGTAATTTTTCGCTACTCATTGGTTTTCTCTCGCCTACTTTGTTGTACAGATATCCCTCTACCGCTATGCCTCTCTCCCATCTGATCTCAATCTTTGTGATACCCGTAGGATAAAAC
>WFMX01000061.1 GCA_015488875.1 Campylobacterota bacterium
ATACCATCTATAGCCGTCAAGCTCAACACGCTAGTAGCCGTAGGACTAGACTATATCACACTAGGTCAAAATGCCACGACCCTAAGTGGTGGTGAAGCACAAAGGATCAAGCTATCCAAGGAGCTTAGTCGTAGAGATACAGGTAATACACTCTATATCTTAGATGAGCCTACTACAGGATTGCACTTTGCTGATGTAGATAGGCTCACAGGAGTTCTGCACCACTTAGTAGAGCTTGGCAACTCAGTCATAGTGATAGAGCACAACCTAGATATGGTCAAAAATGCAGACTACATCATCGACATGGGTCCAGAGGGTGGCAACAAAGGCGGTCTCATCATAGATGAAGGAAGCCCAGAAGAGTTGGCATCACGGCATGAACAAACAGGTAGTTATACAGGGTACTATTTGGAGAAGGAGTTGGAGGGGTGACATCAATGCCAATGAATTAAGCACGATAGGCGGTAGGGGTCTGGTGATAATGATATGCATAGCGTAGCGGAGTGAATCGTTATAACCTGACCTCGGCTGAGATATATCCATGTTGCAGTCGAGGGCGAACGCTCACTATGCGGGGACACAGGTTGTCGAGTAGACATCGCTACACCTCCTTTTGGAGATGCAGAATGCCCCTCACAGAACCGTACTTGAAGATTTCCCTCATACGGCTCCTCAATCTAACTCACAAACTTATGAGATAGAGTATAGAAATTATGTTTTATCTTTGGCATTGGAAGAGGATATAAGTCTAAGTAATTATAGAACTTACTCCAACTCATACTCTTCTTTTGGCTTCTTCTGTTTAACCATTTATGAACTAACCTCAGAGCTAATTTGTAGTACCTTTTGATAGATGGAGAGTTTCCACTTACTCCATAATACTCAAAGTGTCCTCTTAGTTTAGCTTCTAGTGTTTTCCACCACTCTTTAGTAGGTAGAGTGTTTCGTATCTTTTTTAACCAGATATTCAACTCTTTGATTTTAGCTCTGAATTTCTTCATAGCTGTTTTTCTTCCTACTTTAAAGTATCCCTTTCTTGTTTTATCACAGAAGTGGGTAAAACCCAAGAAGTCGAATGTATTTGGTTTACGATTTTTTCTTTGAGAGTTTTCTCTCTCATATCTACCAAAACTAAAGACTCTTGTTTTATCAGGGTGTAGTGTCAATCCATATTTGTTAAATCTCTTTTCCAATGCTACTCTTATCTTAGTAGTATCTTCTTTGTATTGAACTAAGCATACATAGTCATCAGCATAGCGAATTAATTCACAATAGCCTTTGGTATGTGTTTTAACTGTAGTTTCAAACCAAATATCTAAAACATAGTGCAAAAATATATTAGCAAGTAATGGACTTAAGATACTTCCTTGTGGAGTACCTATATCTGTTTTAACCAATAGATTGTTATCAATGTATCCTGCTTTTAGAAATCTCTTGATTAGAAATATTAGACTACTGTCTTTTACTCTGATATTTAGGAACTCTATTAACATATCGTGATTGACATTATCAAAGAAACCTTTGATATCTGCTTCTACGATATAGTTTGCAGGTTTAGTCATTATGATTGTATCTAATTGGTTGAGTGCTTGGTGAGTACTCTTTTTGGGTCTAAACCCATAAGAACACTCTAAGAAGTCCATCTCGTAGATACTCTGCAATACTCTTGATATACCACTCTCTACTATCTTATTTTCGATAGCAGAGATACCTAAAGGTCTTAGTTCCCCATTACCTTTAGGGATATATACTCTTTTTGCAGGAAGTGGTCTAAAAGATTTGTTCTTTAATCTTTGCACTAGCTTTTGTAGATTTTCATCCAAATTACCATTATACTCTTGCCAACTGACTTTATCTATTCCTACTGCCTTGTTTCTAGCAAGGTTGTTGTAGCAATCTTTTAGGAATGCAACATTCAAGTAAGGAGCTAAGCTCCTAAACTCATATGTCTTATCCTCTTTAGCACACTTTGATATAGAAGATAATTTATTTCTAATCTTATTCAATTCTAGGTTTGGCATAGTTAAAATTACTTCCTTTCGTTAAATTGCTAATCCCTTCGAGTGGTTTGTTTCAACCTCAATAGGCATTACCCTATTTACACCTCTACTATGGATTAGTCCGACTACCTTAGTAAATTACTCTCTAACCTCTTCGGTTCTAAGAGTAACATTCAGAAATACTAAGGTTCTCCCAAGTTCCAAAACAATCAATTCGTCTACCCGCTACGGACTTAGACCCCGACACCTCTGTATAAGCTAACCTTTCCTTTTGTGTAGGGCGGAAAATTTGCAAACAATCCCTTTATAGTTTTGCTTATACAAGTACTGACTTCAGGTGAACGAAAACCTTGGTCAAGTGTAATATGCGTAATTTCGGGGCCAGGCACCTTCACGCCGAAGCATTGTGGCTGATAGACTGCCCTTACTACAGCTTCAAGCTATTTGTTACCTCCTAGCCTGTGTAGTTTAGTTCCAAAGTGGTGGCTAACCTTTCTTTGGGCTGGATTGTCCAGCTTGATTGCCTTAGCTTTGCTTGGCACACTCATTCGCTTCGCTCACAAAACTAATGTCCCTTAACTGTATCGTTTCTATATATCCAAATAGCGGAAATCAAAAATGTGAATAAACGATGTTTTTCGACAGGCTAGGTCTGGTGATTGCGATGCATTCCGCTACGCTTCACGCATCATAAATCACCAGAACCCTATTTGATGGGTTTTGGAAGATGTCTAGTATATGCCCATCACTTCAAACTGTAGATACCACACCGATACAGATACGATGTAGCCGACTAGTACAGTCCACGCTAGTTTCATATGTGAAGAGAATGTGTATATGCCGTGTAGTTTACCCATCACTCCTACACCAGCGGCGGAGCCAAATGAGATGAGTGAGCCACCTACGCCAGCTGTCATGGTGACTAGCATCCATTGGGCTTGTGCATCTGCACCCATATCTGGATTTGATTTGAGGACTGCTGACATGACAGGAACATTATCTACGACAGCGGATAAAAATCCTACGCCTATGTTGACCACTGTGGCACCAAATTGACTATATAGTGAAGTGAAATACTCCAAAAAGCCCAAGAAATGAAGTCCACCAACAGCTGCTAATATACCAAAGAAGAATAAGAGAGTGTCATTTTCTATATTTTTGATAAAATCAAATACATTGACTTTGGGACATACATTTCCATCACTATCTATGCGAGTCTCTTTGCTCATTTTGTATATATAGAGTTTGAGTATAGCCAAGCCAAACATCATACCCCACATGGCAGGTAGATGAAGTAGCTGGTGAGATAGGACAGCAGATGCTATAGTCAATGCAAATAGTCCTATGATGACCTTGCCCCCAGAAAGTATCTGGGCTACCTCTTCGCCTTTTGTAAATGGAGGATTGCCCTTTGGTACAAAACGACTAAGCAAAAATGCAGTAACTCCCCAGCCCAAGAATGATGCAGGAAAGAGGTATAAGAACTCTACAAAAGCACCCTTGCCATCTACCCATACCATAAGGGTAGTGATATCTCCAAATGGACTCCATGCACCACCTGCGTTTGCTGCTACTACTATGTTGATAGCTGATGGAACGATGAATGCCTGATTGTCTTTGTCTATAGTGATGAGAACGGTAGAGAGTATGAGGGCAGTAGTGAGGTTGTCCGCAACTGGTGAGATGAAAAATGCCAACAATCCTGTAAGCCAAAATAGCTTTTTGTAGTCATAACCCTTTGATACTAGATTGTATCTCAGTGCCAAAAATACATGACGGTCTATCATAGCCTCTATATATGTCATAGCGACATATAAGAAAAAGAATATCCCCGCTATCTCATATATAAGCCCTTTTATCTCGTGATGCAAGTGCGTCTGTTCTGGTGATGATACACCATTGATAGATGGGAACTCTACTGCTATATACGCACCTATAAGCATAAATATAAAGGTACCTGCAAAAAGTGCTGGTTTTGCTTTGTTTATATGATACTTATCCTCTGTGGCTATAAAGTAGTATGCTATTACAAATATGGCTAGCGAGAGTATCCCTACCCAAGTGGTTGTCAAGTTTAAAGCTTCGTGCATTTTTTCTCCTATTTGGTTGTTGTCAATCTTCTATGTAGTGCGTGCCTAGGGATTTCTTCCTAGCTAATGCAGCATCCACTATGGCTGATGCTGTGTTGAGTCTCAGCTCTAGTAGTCTGCCTATATCTCTGTTTTTCATATCGTATATGAGATTTTTGGCTTTTAGTAGTCCTGATTTAGTACGAACTATCCCTATGTCACTCCACATTATCTCTCTAAGCTTATGCTTGAAAGATTTGTCATTGTCTTTGTGTAGAATATTACCGTAATCTTTATCAAATCTCGGTGTTTTGATTTGGTGATGCTCTTTTGATAGTAGATGGTCTGTGGCTCTCTTGGCAAATACTACACCCTCAAGTAGTGAGTTGGAGGCAAGTCTATTGCTTCCATGGACTCCTGTGGAGGCAGCTTCGCCTATGGCATACAGTCCTTTTATGCCATCTACCACACCATGGTTGTCACTCTTTATCCCTCCTACTGCATAGTGAAATGCAGGAGATATGGGTACTCTATCTTTGGGAAAGTTGTACCCTAGTGAAGCGAATTGTTTGCTAATGTTTGGAAATCTATGGTGAAAAAACTCATCATCAAACATAGAGAAGTCCAAGTAGACCTCTTCGCCTTGATGTATCTGCTTGTAGTTAAAGATGGCCCTTGATACGATATCCCTGCTTGCTAGTTCTCCTCTAGGGTCATAGTCAAAGAGAAATCTCTCTCCTGAGCTGTTGACCACGAAAGCCCCCTCTCCTCGAAGTGCCTCTGTGAGGAGGAGTTTTCTAGCATATGGTGTCTTGACAAATACAGTGGGGTGAAACTGCATCATCTCCATATCAGATAGCTCTATACCCTTCTCGACACATACGCCATGTATATCTGCACTTATGGTTCTAGAGTTTGTATTGTACTGATATAGTGAGCCTACACCACCTGATGCTATGATGACATCATCTGCGTAGATAGTGGTCGGTTGATAATTGACACTAGCTTTGACTCCGTAGCATCTACCATTCTCTATCAGTAGGTCGTATACTAGGGTGTTTTTCTGCAATTCATGTCTGTTTTGCACCATCATGAAGTAGTGCATGTATCTCCCCGTCGCATCACCGCCTGCATGCATTATCCTCTCTACTGAGTGTGCTGCCTCTTTCGTGTATAGTATATTGCCGCTCTCATCTTTGTCAAACTCCATACCTCTACTGATGATATCTGCGGTAGTGTCGATGCTAGTACGACTCATGATCTCTACAGCATCTCTGTCGTTGTGAAATGCACCTGCCTCTAGTGTATCGTGGATATGTAGCTTGATATCTTCTTCGCTTAGTGCAGTCACCATACCACCTTGAGCATAGAATGTGTTGCATTCCCATGGTATATCCTTGCAGACTACTAGTACTTTCTTGCTCTTGGGTAGATTCATAGCTGCATATAGACCTGCTATACCTGCACCTATGATCAATACATCATATTTTTTCAAACTATCCCTTAGTGGCTTGGGTCGTTTGGGTATCTGGAACATATACAGGTCCCGTCTTGTGTCCACACCCTGCAAGTGCAATACAGCAAAGTGATGTTATAATAATGGCATGAAAAATGCCTCTTCGATTTTGTCTCATATATCTTACCAGCCTCAATTTAAGTCTATACGAAAACATATCTGTTATCGTAAATTTATCAAGCTTCTGCAACCTAAGTTTCAAAAAGCTATAGCTTTCGTCTATGTCAAAAATAGTACACTATTTGTAGCACTATCGCATCCAGGGTATAAAATGGAGCTTAATTATAATAGAGATTTATTAAAAAGCATATTAAACATGATAAGTGATAATGATAAAGAGTGCAAAGATATGCGAGTAGGTAGCGTGGTAGTCTTCAACTCCAAATACCATAAGCTAACTTCAAAAGAGGATATCAAAACAGATCCGAAGTATACAGAACTCTCTACAGCCGAGTTCACTATAGAGAGTAGTGATAGAGATATCATAGATAGGTTTGAAGCTATAAAAAAGCAGATATTAAATAACAGAAGATGATGCAGTGACTGACAAGATAGAGACCACTATAGCCAAGCTCCCATCGACTCCAGGCGTATACCAATACTTTGACGACAGAGGCAAACTACTCTATGTGGGTAAAGCAAAAGATTTAAAAAAAAGAGTCAGAAGCTACTTTAGATTTACTCCTCATATCAAGCCAAACCCCACCCAATCAGCGAGAATATTGAAGATGCTAGGTGAAGCGGATAGTATAGAGTATATAGTCGTAGCTAGTGAAGAGGATGCTCTAGTACTAGAAAACTCTCTCATCAAACAGCTCAATCCAAAGTACAATATACTGCTAAGAGATGATAAGACATATCCATATCTATACATAGATGATAAAGATCCTTTTCCTAGATTTGAACTGACACGCAAAGTAGTGAAAGGCAAAAATATCACCTACTATGGACCATTTCCTACAGGTGGCAAAGCACTACTAGAGGCAATATATGAGATATATCCGCTTGTGCAGAAAAAAAACTGCCTTAGAGAGAAAAAGGCTTGTCTCTTCCATCAAATCAAAAAATGCCATGCTCCATGCGAAGGGAAGATCACATCCATAGAATATAAAAAGATAATAGATGAGGTGAAAGAGTCTATAGTCAAGAGAGGAAAATTGCTAAGCTCCCTAGAGAGTAGAATGCTTTTTCTCGCAGACCAAGAGAGGTATGAGGAGGCGGCTAGACTGAGAGATATATCGTCGCTCATATCTATGCTTACGCTGACTACTACTACAGATCTAGCCTCAGATACAAACCTAGATATCTTTGCTATTCTCAATGGCGATGAGCGAGGCGTAGTAGTCAAACTATTTATGAGAGAGGGAAAGATCATATCTAGTAGCTACAGCTACTTTAGACATACGCACAATTTCGAATTAAATGAAGCATACAAGCAGGCACTACTAGAATTTTATACTGTAGAGTCACCGCATATAGCACAGACCATATTGGTCGCTGAGGCATTTGAGGATAGAGTAGAGATAGCATCAATGCTATCCAATAGACTCAACAAAAAGATAGAGATAGTCTCACCGATCAGAGGCAAAAAAGCCAAACTTGTAGAACTAGCTATGCAGAATGCACAAGAGCTTCTCCGAACTCAAAAGAGCCACAACTACACAGAGCAGGAGGTAGCAGACCTTTTGTCACTATCTAAAGTACCATACCGTATAGAGAGCTTTGACAACTCACATATGATGGGTGTGGCTACAGTAGGGGCTATGGTGGTTTGGCATGAGGAGGGGTGGGAGAAGAGTAGCTATCGTAGGTATGAGCTACATCAGAGAGATGAATATGGACAGATGAGAGAGATGCTGAGTAGGCGGATATCTGATTTTGAGAGAGAGCCACCACCTGATCTGTGGATACTAGACGGAGGAGATGCAAACCTAAATCTAGCACTTCAGCTACTCGAAGATGCCAAGGTAAACTTAGATGTCATAGCTATAGCCAAAGAGAAGCTAGATGCCAAAGCACATAGAGCCAAAGGAGCAGCAAAAGATATACTCTATACCATTGACGGTGTAATTGAGCTAAAGCCAAATGATAAAAGACTACATTGGATACAGAGGCAGAGAGACGAATCGCATCGTTTCGCTATCACTTATCACAAAAATAAAAAACGAAGAGATGATACTCAGATATCTCTGCTAAACAAAAAGGGTATAGGAAAAGCTACGGTTAAAAAATTGATAGATTATTTTGGCTCATTTCAATCCATCAAAGATGCTGATATTGATGAATTGAGTAGTGTAA
>WFMX01000062.1 GCA_015488875.1 Campylobacterota bacterium
GAAATATACCGTCCATGAAAAGAAAATCTTCTATCTTGTAAAGGTAGCTCTTGTCTACATTGATGATGCCATCTCTATCTAAAAAGAGTCCTTTTTGAGCCATACTAACTCTTCTCTCCAAATATCTCTTGCTCTATGATGGCACATATGATGTGACCTATCAATATGTGAGACTCCTGTATGCGAGGTGTGGAGCTAGATGGTACTTTGATGATGTAGTCGCATAGACTATCCATCTCACACTCTTTGGAGCCTGTCAATCCTACCGTGATGATATTTTTCTCTTTAGATTCTTTGATAGCCTCTATGATATTGGCTGAGTTGCCTGAAGTGGATATAGCTATAAATATATCGCCCTCTACACCATTGGCTTGAATCTGTCTAGCAAATAATCTCTCATACCCATAGTCATTGCCTATGGCAGTGAGTATAGAAGTGTCAGTAGTGAGTGCGATAGCAGGTAGACCATCTCTGTCGAAGTAGAATCTACTCACAAGTTCTGCTACTATATGTTGGGCATCTGCTGCACTTCCGCCGTTGCCTGCTACTAATATCTTGTTGCCTTTTGCATAGCTACCTATAGCTATCTTGGCTATATTTGCTATATCTGTTATCAAATCTTTATCGCCCAAAATAAGCTCTTTTGTATCTATGGAGTCTTGGATCTCTTTTGTTATATAGTCGTTCATATGATTCCTTTTGATATCATTTTATTATAACATGTTGATGCTGTAAATGAAATTTTTTATTTAAATCACATTGCAATGATAAAGTTAATTTTGTTATAATGATATAAAATAGTTTTAAAGGTTATATCATTATGAAAAAAGATTCCAAGATATATGTAGCAGGTCACAAAGGATTGGTGGGTTCGGCAATAGTAAAAAACCTGAGATCAAAAGGATATACCAATATCATAGGACGAACACATAGCGAACTCGATCTAATGGACGGTACAAAAGTAGCACAATTTTTCGAGAGTGAGAAGCCAGAGTTTGTCATATTGGCGGCTGCAAAAGTGGGTGGCATAGTGGCAAACAATACTTACAGAGCAGAGTTCATACATAGCAATCTACTAGTTCAGAGTAATATAATACACCAAAGCTATCTCCATGGCGTAACAAAACTACTATTTCTAGGAAGCACTTGCATATATCCCAAAAACTCTCCTCAGCCAATGAGAGAAGAGTATCTACTCACTTCACCACTAGAGTATACCAATGAGCCATATGCCATAGCAAAGATAGCAGGTATCAAAATGTGTGAAAGCTACAATCTGCAGTATGGCACCAACTATATATCTGTGATGCCTACCAATCTCTACGGACCAAATGATAATTTTGACTTAGAGACATCGCATGTTTTGCCTGCTCTTATACGCAAAGTCCACTGTGCGAAGCTATTGAACGAAAAAAGATATGATGAGGTCATCAAGGATTTGGGAGTATCCAATCTCAAAGAGGCGAAAGAGTATCTATCAAGCTTTGGAGTGGATGAAAATAGAGTAGAGATATGGGGTACAGGTAAGCCACGAAGAGAGTTTTTGTGGAGTGAAGATATGGCGGATGCTTGTGTCTATCTGATGGAAAATAGGGACTTTTCAGACATGTATGACCACTCCCAAAAAGAGATACGAAATACACATATCAATATCGGTACAGGTATAGATATATCTATCAAAGAGTTGGCGGAAACAGTTAGAGAGATAGTCGGATTTGATGGAGAGCTATATTTCAACAGTGACAAGCCTGACGGAACCATACTCAAGCAGACAGACCCATCAAAATTGCACACTTTAGGCTGGAGACACAAAGTGGAGTTGAGGGATGGGATAGAGCGACTCTACAGATGGTATAGAGAAAATTCTTGATATTTATTAAAAAAATTATACTATTTTTAAAAAATTATGATATAATCAATAAAATATTCGTATGATAGGGGGTTGAAAATGAAAAGTGCATTTACTATGATAGAGCTTATCTTTGTGATCGTCATCATAGGGATTTTAGCATCTGTAGCTATACCAAAATTGAGTGCTACTAGAGATGATGCCAAGGCTGGTCAAGAGTTGACCGATTTGTCTGTATATATAGAGGATATAACATCTCACTATATGGGAAGTGGCCTTATGGATAAAAATCATACCAATGTATCGTTGCACTGCTTTGAGTCAGCGACTAGTGAAGTGAATGGCACAATCACCCTTACTATAACACTTGGTGGTGATGATGACGGAAAAGAGTACTGTAACAGAGCACAGAATCAAGCTATAGCACACAACATGGTCGGCAACAATCTTGTGATTGTTGGTGGAGCTTTATTGGATCACTAGATCCGAAATACAAGGAGTAAGATATGAATAACAGTAGAAATGCTTTTACAATGATGGAGCTAATATTTGTGATAGTCGTGATAGGTATACTCTCTGCAGTTGCACTACCTAAGTTCACAGCTACAAGAGATGATGCTATCATCTCAAAGACACGGACGACAGTAGCATCGGTCAGAACAGTACTTACCACAGAGAAGCAGAAGCGGATACTTCGCGGAGAATTTGCTGATATGAATAAGACATTCATAGGAGACGACAGTACATCCGTGTTTACAAATCTTTTAGAATATCCTCAAAAGAAATGTCCTACAACTACATCAAAAGATTGTTGGAATGTTGCTGGGACAAATGCAGTGCCTATATACACATATGTTGAGCCTTCAGGCACAAAAGTAGAGTTTAATCTAACTAACAACAGATTGTTGTGTTCTAAAAATTGTAAAAATTTTCAATTTTAGTAGGTGCATTACTACAGGGTAGACATTCTCAAATCGACCGCTCCAACTCTGACATACAGCTCTATAGATGATATAGAGTTGGGTAGCATAGTGTCTGTGCCACTCAAATCTACATCAAAAAATGCCGTAGTAGTGGAGAGGGTTGAGGAGCCAACCTTTGATACGCTTGCTATCCACTCTATCACTCCTCTCTACTACACCCAAAAGCAGTTGGAGTTGAGCAGATTTATATCTCAATACTACTTCTCATCATTGGGTGAAGCTATAGCACTATTTACCCCATATAACAGAGATATCAAAGAGGATAGAGAACCATACAACGAAGCGACAACTCCACCTAAACTCTCAGAAATGCAGCAAGAAGCGTATGAAAAGCTTATGGATAGGAGTCGTTCACTACTGTTTGGTGTGACTGGTTCTGGCAAGACGGAGATATTTATATCTATGATGATAGCGATGTCGCGAGAGGGTAAAAGCTCTATTTTTTTGATGCCAGAGATATCTCTCACACCGCAGATGGAGAAGAGGCTTAGGGTCTACTTCGGCGATAGGATGGCGATGTGGCACTCTAAGTTGACTGCAAAAAAGAGATCGCAAATCATAGAGGATATATATCGTGGCAAGATAGATATCATAGCAGGAGCAAGA
>WFMX01000063.1 GCA_015488875.1 Campylobacterota bacterium
AAAAATGAACTTAAATGAATTGATAAGTAACTACAAATTCTTATCTGACAGAGAGGATCAACTCAGAGATGCTAGATTCGATAGTGATATAGATCTCTTCAAGGTGGTAGCACACTACATAAAAAAAGGTGATTTGAAGATAGTCAAGCACTTCATAGAGTCTGGATATAGTGTAGATAGTAGCGAATCTGGAGATTTTGGCTCATCACTACTTCATAACGCCATCAGATATGGAGAGATGGAGATATTTGACTATCTCATAGAAAAAGGAGCTGATATAAATTTCTCAGATGCAGTTGGCTGGACACCTCTGATGGAGTCCATCATAGATGGAAAGCCAGAGTTTGGAGCCAAGCTAGTAGCCAATGGTGCAGACCAATCTATAGCCAACTTACGAGGTGCAAATGCAAAAATGCTCGCCATGAAGTTCGGTCAAAATAAATTTTTAGAGTTTTTGGACTAGGGATGACAGTAAATGCACAGCTCATAGAGCATATGATGAATCCTAAAAACTATGGACCTATGACAGAATCTCATAGCGAGGGTATAGGCAAAAATCCTCAAAATGGAGAGAAGGTAATAATCTACATCAAGGTAGAAGATGATACCATATCAGATATATCTTTTCAAGCCATCGGCTGTAGTACTACTGTGGTGGCTGGCTCTATGCTTACAGAAGAGGCAAATGGATTAAATTTTGCTGAAGTATCCACACTTATAGATAGCACTATGAAGATATTAGAGGGCGTACCAACGGAGGATGCAGTATGTACGGAGATGGTAGCCCTAGCACTCAAAGCATCTATAGATACATACGATATGAGAAGAGATGACAGTAACTATCCAGCTATCACATACCAAGTCAAAGATAGCTGTACACCCAAAGAGGAGAGAGTATGAAGACATTGGCAATAATGACACACGAAGCGTGGCTGACCACATTGATGGCAGGTTTTATGAGTAGTGGAGAGAACAAGCAGAGACTTTTCGACTTCTCCGATATACTATTTAGACATTTTACCTGGATAGAGAGAGAGCTAGTAAAGAGTGGGGAAAAGTATGATTATGATCGTGACTCCATACCCATCAAAGTAAACAAGCTAAGTTTGCTACTAAATAATATAGTACAGAGATTAGGACAGATAGATTTACAATTGATAGGAAGTGGTCATGATCTAAGTGCTAGGATAAGTAGCGACATCAAATATATCACCAGTGCTTTGATCAGACTACCTGATGAGTCCATTACTGCATTCAGTGTGGAGAGAAGGCTTGACGGCATAGATCTGAGCGAAGAGGCGACAGATGCATTGACACTATTTCTCTTTGAGGAGAGCTACAAAGAGTATGAACTCATCATGATATATAACTATCTCAAAGCACATAGCGAAGATGCCTACATCAACCGCATATTTCAAATACTCATAGATGAGAGCTTTTTCCATCTCAAGAGTTTTGGTGATATGATGGCAAAGATGGGGATACTAGGAGTACCTAGAGTTATACACAAAGAGATGTATCAGATAGATGATATCAGAGAATTTCTACTAGCAGGCATAGATGAAGAGTTGGCAGCCAAAGAGGAGTGTCGTAAGCTATCCGAAGCAGTCTCAGCCAACAGTCCAGAGCTAGCTAAGTTTTTTGACTTCATAAACAATCAAGAGAACTATCATATAGCACTTATGAAAGATGCCCTACTCCACTATGCAAGCATAAACAATGGCGAGACAAAATAAAATGTCCAGACACTATACATCTGTCATATCATCACTATTTGGTAGATTTGCATCCAAGGAGTTCTCGCCATCGTTTCAAAGTATTGTAAACAGAAGCTATGTATCGTTGATGGGATTAGATATGAGTGAGTTTGGAGAGCCTAGCTCATATCCTACACTAAATGCACTATTTACTCGGTCGTTCAGGAAGATGCGACAGATAGACAAGTCCCCCACCGCTATGATATCACCAGCAGACTCTTTGGTGACAGAGTTTGGTGAGATAGTGGATGGTAGAGCATACCAAATCAAAGGAATGGAGTACCAGATAGATGAACTCTTTGGCAGCGACTACAAAGAGCAAGCCGAGCTACTCAACGGTGGTGAGTTCATCAACTTCTATCTATCACCCAAGGATTATCACCGATACCACATGCCACTAGATCTCACCATCAAGAGCCTCACGCACATACCAGGCAAACTTTACCCAGTCAATATGCCACTACTGCGAAACAAAAAAGATCTATTTATAGAAAACGAGAGGGTGATCATAGAGACTTTAGATAGCAGAGGTTTTACCCATATGCTAGTGCTTGTAGGTGCATTAAATGTAGGCAAGATGGTAGTGACATTTGAAGATAATATCAAGACCAATAGCCACATCAGAGAGCCTCGTCACTACACTTATGATGAATTACAGATGAAAAAAGGTGATCTGTTTGGTTGGTTTGAGATGGGTTCTACTATTTTGACTTTTAGCCAAAAAGATGCTATAACTACCAAAGTCTCTATAGACCAAAAGGTCAGTTTCGGAGAAGAGATCGCCACATTAAAGGAGTCTTAGATGATGATCAAAGAGATAGATGAGTATGCTCAGATACGCACCAAAGCGAGGGCGTATCTCTGCTATATACTCGGACGAAACATATCCCAATCCATGCAAGAGGGGGATATCAACCTAGTACTAGACAAGGTATCAAATATCAATCGTTCACTACCCAAGAGCGAAGCTATCTATGTCATAGACGACAAAGGTAAGCAGATCATAGATAATGTATCCAAAAACAAAGCCGTAGATGGCACAGGCAAAGGTGAAGACAGAAGTAATCGAGCCTACTACTATCGTACGCTAGAAGAGCATAGATGTGTACTCACAGATCCATACCCATCTCTCATCAGCAACTATCTAGTGGTCACTGCATCGTTTCCTATATATGATGAAAATGACAAACTCATATGTATCATATGTGTAGATATCAGCCTCAAAAACATACTAAAGATGATACACCCAAGCTCTGTAGATTCATATTTCGGTAGCCTAAGCAAGATGGTCTATAGTGCATTTTCCCTAGCTCTATTTGCAGTAGCACTACTACTATTTATAAAAGGCATCAACGGATTTCTACATTTTGGATTGGATTTGGGTGCTATAGAGATCAAAGAGATGTTTGAGTCTACCATACTTCTCACCTTGTCTTTAGCGATATTTGACCTTGTCAAAGCGATATTTGAAGAGGAGGTATTGGGCAAAGAACGAAAAGGTCACAACGCAGACGACACCCATCAGACCATGATACGATTTTTGGGTTCCATCATCATAGCACTCTCCATAGAGGCTCTTATGCTTGTATTTAAGTTCGCATTGACAGACCCTGCCAAGCTACTATATGCAGTATATCTCATCTTTGGTATCACAGCATTGATGGTAGGACTATCTCTATACCTCAAAGTCATCAGAAGTAATGAGAAGTAAAAAAGGAACAGGTATGAAAAGATTATTATTACTGTTACTACTCCTAGTAGCATCTACACAAATAGAAGCATCACAGCTAGAGAGCTATGGCAATCCACGATTTGGTTTCTTTGCACACTATCCAGCCAATCTCTTCACATACCAAAGAGAGTCAGACAACGGAGATGGCATAACTCTCGCCAACAAATCCAAAGGATTGAAAGTTCTCTTCTATGGTAGCCTTGCCGTGATAAACGACAATATCAGAGACGAGTACAGAAGCTCTATCGGATACATCCAAGATGACAGAGAGAAAGAGATCACTTACAAAGTCCTAAAGAGAGATTGGTATGTTCTCTCTGGGTATGACTATGGAAAAGGAAAAATTTTTTATCAAAAGACATTTATGGTCGATGGAGATAAATTTATCACTTACTATATAGAGTATCCTACTAGAGACAAAAAGAGATACAACAAGCTAATAAAGACAATAGATAGAAATTTCAAACCATAAGAGGGACTTTCTTGCAATATTTTGAACTGACATGCACAGCATATATAAAAAAC
Source organism: Campylobacterota bacterium (assembly GCA_015488875.1). Lineage (GTDB taxonomy): Bacteria > Campylobacterota > Campylobacteria > Campylobacterales > Sulfurovaceae > SZUA-451. Next base: position 4,015 of record WFMX01000063.1, read on the forward strand.
GACATCACATTCACTGAGAGCTTTGAGAGGCTCTCTACATACATCACCTATGCAATGATGAGAGACGAGAAGCTCAAGGCTCTGCACAACAGTAGCGGATACAAATACTATGTTTTTGGTGGTCTACTACCCATAGAAAAGTCAAGGATTTGTGCCAAAGGCAACACTTACAAGTTTGTCATCCGTTCACTTGATGAGAGCTTCATCGATACTCTATCCAAAACTCTACGAGAAAATATAGATAATCCCCATCTGCTCATAGTCGAAACTCACAAGAGAGCCATCAGGCAGTTCTTCATCTCAGAACTCTACTCAGCGACCCCTGTGATAGTCTCTCTAAAAGGGAGTGATAAGTTCTGGGCAAAAGAGGATGACCTTATGCTTCTACACAAACAGCTACAAGAGAACTTAGAGAAAAAATACAAAAGTTTCTATGGCGAGGAGATCAATCCAAAACAGAACTTCATCCAACTCTTTGAACTCAAAAACAACCGCCTACAGACCATCCAAACCAACAAAACCCACAGCAACGGAAGCCCTGTTAAGTTCTATGGAAATAAATTCCGCATCGTTCCCAACGAAGATGAAATGAGTCAAAAGTTGGCTTTTGTGGCTTTGGCTTGTGGGCTTGGGGAGAAGAACTCGTTTGGTGGAGGGTTTTGTTTGGGTAAAGGAATGAGATGATTTATGACCTGCAAGAAGTCTTTAAAAAAGAGTATGAAGC
>WFMX01000064.1 GCA_015488875.1 Campylobacterota bacterium
CCTTACTACAGCTTCAAGCTATTTGTTACCTCCTAGCCTGTGTAGTTTAGTTCCAAAGTGGTGGCTAACCTTTCTTTGGGCTGGATTGTCCAGCTTGAATGCCTTAGCTTTGCTTGACACACTCGTTCGCTTCGCTCACAAAACCAATGTCCCCTAGCAAAACCAAAAGCTACAACCCTTTCTTCTCCAACGCCTCGTCTATCCCTCTTCTGAGTATGGCATAGCTAGGGAGTGAAGTGGGTAGTATTATGTCATTGAGATCTCCACTATGTATGCAGTCGAACTCTTTGCCGCTCTTTGAGATGATCTTTTTGAGTGTCAGGAAGTATCTACCTGCTATCTCATCTATAGAGCCTATCTCATTGTCTACTAGCTCTACTTTTGCACCTACTGGCAGTACTATCTCTACGCCATCTCCCTTGCAACTCTTGTCTTTGCATCTCCATGATTTGCCATCTTCACTCACTAGTCCTGCGACTTGGTGTGTACCATTTTGGATGGTGAAGTCGTGCGACTGGGTGTCGTTTTTCTCAAATGGGCGAGAGGTGAGATAGGCATCGGTGAAGCCCCTGTTTTGTGTCGTGTTTAGCTCTGCTTGGTATCTTCTCTCATCAAAATCATCTTTGTAATAGTCATCTATGGCATGACGATAAGCCTTGGTGACCACCCCTGCATAGTATGGGGATTTGGTGCGTCCCTCTATCTTGAGTGAATCTATCACGCCTGATGAGAGTATCTCATCTACATGTGAAGCCATGTTCATATCTTTGGCATTCATAATGTATGTACCTATCTCACTCTCCTCTTCGAGTCTGAATGTGGTGTTGGTCTCAGGGTTGTGAGCATATATCTCATAAGGAAAACGACAATCATTGGCACAGCTACCACGGTTTGGCACTCGCCCTTTCTGCAAGGCAGATACAAGACATCTGCCACTGTAGGCAAAGCACATAGAGCCGTGGACAAAGACCTCTAGCTCTAGGTCAGGGATATGTGACTTGATAGCTTCACAATCTTTGAGACTTATCTCTCTAGCCACGATGATTCGCTTGACACCCATGTCATAATAGACCTCTGCATCAAGTGCATTCATCACATTGGCTTGTGTAGAGAGATGTATAGGTATATCTGGAGCTATGTGTGAAGCCATCTTGACTACTCCTGGGCTAGAGACTATCAGAGCATCAGGCTTTAGCTCTGCTATCTTGGCTATATGATTTTCATATAGTTTTAGCTGTGAATTGAATGGGAAGCTATTGATGGTGGAGTATACCTTTTTTTCCAATGAGTGTGCATACCCTATCCCCTCAGCATAAGAGTCCATGTCAAACTCCTTGCCCGAGCGGATACGCAACGAGAATGTGCTAGTACTTCCATATACTGCATCGGCCCCATACCCTAGAGCGATTTTAAGTTTTTCTAGATTTCCTGCTGGGGCTAGTAGTTCTGCTCTTTTCAATAGATGCCTTTTGTTTTTTAGCTATTTTACTATAATAGTACTAAATATATCTTTTGTGATACAAATCCATTGATGAGGTTATGGCACTATTTGGCTACCTATTTGACTCTATCTAGGCAAATATGAATAAAACTGAAAGAAAGCGTGCTATAATATTATTATAATTATTAGCAAAAGAACAAAACTTAAAGGATTTTCAAAATATGGACAAAAACTTGCCTATAGTCGAACAAAACAAAAAGCTCATATTAAAAAAATCTAAATCTTTAATGAGTGTCACAAATAAAATATTGGCAAATAAAGAGCTTCAAAGAGATGATGACAGATGGATAGAGAGATTATGGGATTGGGCTGATGAACATGGCGTAGCCGACTCTAGCTGGGTGGAATACAATGGCGGATACTGGAAAGGCTTTCCACGAAACAGAGAGAAGCTTCTAAATCTAAGAGGGTTGTATCTAGGAGAAAATGATCTAACTATAATACCCAAAGAGATAGGAAAATTGCTAGGTCTCACGGAGCTTGTATTGCCATATAATAAACTATCTACTCTACCTAGGGAGATATACAATATCACAGAACTCAGAGAGATGATAGTAGCATACAATCAACTAGAGGAGATAGGCAGAGAGATATCAAATCTCATCAAGCTGACCAAGCTACAACTCCACAACAATAGACTATCTGCCATTCCTGAAAATATCGGCAGATTGCCACTACTACAACAGCTATCGTTGAGTGAAAATAGAATTATTCATCTGCCATCAACCATAGGAGATCTATCCTCACTCACTAGACTACTATTAAACAATAATCTATTGAAGTCACTACCTGACGAAGTGACAAAGCTAAAGAGTCTAAAGGGTCTATGGCTAAATAACAATCAGATAGAAGAGCTACCAGAAGATATGAGTGGTTTCGCAGAGCTGTCGATACTCAGCATAAACAATAATATCCTAGCCGAGATACCAGATAGCGTATCACAATTGAACAATTTAACCGAGCTACACTTGTCAAACAATCATCTAATCGCAGTGTCAGATGAGATATCACGACTGAGTTCATTGACGACCTTAGCTCTTGCAAAAAATAGATTGCTGAGTCTACCTGTAGATATAGTCAATTTGACCAACTTAACAAACTTAAAATTAGATGGAAATCCAGATCTTGTATTGACCAACGAACAAAAAGAGTGGATAGTAGAGCTCAAATCTGATAATAGACGAAGTATATCTATAGACCATGATTTGTTAGACAGGAGATAAGTTGAGAGAGATACTTGAGCGACTAAAACTTATATATAGTGCTATAGAGATAGGTGACAAAGAGAGTATCAAACTGCAGATAGGCAGACTAAGGTCACTAGACTTGGATGATGAGGCTCAAAAGATAGTAGATGATTTAGAAAATGCCAATTACAAACTGTCGGAAATAAAGAGATACATAGATCAAGAAGATCACGCGATAGCAAGCGAGGATGATCTGACCATAGGATTGAAATCTGAACTAAAGATATTGGAAAAAGAGTTTCAAGAGTTGACACACGAGAAGAGTGAATACCTCAATCTAATCGAAGATTTTAATAGACAATATAGCCTGCAACTAGGAACCATCATCAGAAAGGTGCTAAGCCTAAAAAGAGGTATCCCATATAGAGAGGTAGCGGACAAAGAGAGGGAACTAAATGGTATCAAAGAGTCTTATCTTAAAGAGAAACAGGGCTTAGAAAAGCTCAAATCATATATGGTCACATTAGAGCTAGAACTCAATAGAGTAGATGAGTTTGAAGATACATATGACGAGATATACAATGAGCTACAGGATCTAAAAGTAGAACTTTTGGAGAGAGAACGATCACTCAATCAGATGAGAAAAAAGGTCAAAAAAGCAAAAGATGATATGGACTACGATCCAAAATACCGTGAGTATAAAGAGACTCAAAGCGAATATGAGGATTTCAAAAATGAGTACAAAGAGATAGTAGATGAAGAGAGATATGACATAACTCCAGATGAAAAGATAGAGCTAAAAAAGATTTTTAGAAAAGCCGCAAAGCTCTGTCATCCAGATATAGTAGCAAGCGACATGAGAAGCAGAGCCCAGCAGGTGATACAAGAACTCAACATAGCATACTCCAAGAGGGATCTACCAAAAGTGAGAGAGATACTATCTCAGCTAGAGGATACCAAGGGTCTAGATGCCATCAGTAGTAGCACAAGTGACAAAGAGATACTTAAGTTCAAGACCACAGAACTCAAAAAGAAGATCAAGGAGCTACAAGTGGAGATCGAAGAGATCCAAAACGATGAAACATACTATACTATAAATGGGCTAGATGATTGGGGTAGTTATTTTGACGAGATGAAAAGTGGTCTACAAGATGAGTACGATAGACTAAAGATGGAACTACTCGGAAATTTATAATTTGATAGCCAAAGATATGCTACCTGAGTCATTATGTCTACACAATATAGTGCCAACCAGCAGCAATGATGATAAATAAACTATTTTATGTCTCGTATCCGTGCAAAACATCTACACACTCTTTGCACGAAAGTTGCGTATAATTGTTATTGTATTTGATCATCTATCTATTTTTAGATGTCAAAAAAATTACTTCTCAAAGGAAAAATATGAAAAAGTTACTATTGGTAGGTCTGTTTACACTAGGATTTCTATACGCAAATGAGGCTCAAGTAGAGCTAGAGCATGCTACAAAAACTGCAAGCAGTGCAGAGGGTGTCACGGAAGATATGTCAGCTATGAAAGCTGCTGGTAAGTGCAATGCCGATCAAGACGGAAAAGCAAAATCGAAAGCGACCAAAGTAGAGACAAAGAATAGCTCATCAGCTACAGAGCTAGAGCATGCAGTGAAGTCACCTACAAGTCCAGAGGGTACAAAGAAAGATATGTCAGCTATGAAAGCAGCTGGCAAGTGCAATAGCGGTAAATAATGTAAGTGTGAGAACTTAACTTCTCACACTTCCCACTCCAAATCTTGATACTATGTAGTAGTAAGGAAAATTATGAAAATTTTATTTATGGAAGATGATCCCGTACTAGGGGATGTGGTCACCACATATCTTCAAGATTTCTATGATATTACACATGTATTTGACTCGGCTGAAGCTGAAGAGTTGATATACAATAGTAGATATGATCTCTTTATCTTTGATCTAAATGTCCCAGGCAAAAGTGGCACTAAATTATTAGAAGAGCTTAGATCATTTAACATAGTAGTACCTACTATCATAGTCACAGCATATGATGATACCAAACATATCAAGTCTAGTTTTGATGCAGGAGCCCATGACTATGTCAGAAAGCCATTTGAGCTAGAGGAGTTAAAACTTCGCATTGAGAAGAGTAAGGCACTATTTAACATCAAACAAGAAGAGTCTATTGTTCTGAATGAAAAGTTGACATACTATCCAGAGGAGAAGATCGTCACAGATGGTACGGAAACTTGGCATCTTCACCCAAAAGAGGTAGAGATACTCAACTACTTCACCGCACATGCCAACAGATTGATAAGCAGTGAAGAGTTATCACAAAATATATGGGATTTCGATAAGCTACCTAGCGATGCCACACTCAGATCATACATCAGAAAACTTCGTGCTATCATAGGCAGTGAAAAGATTGTAACCGTCAGAGGTGAAGGGTACAGGTATGAATGATCTAGAGAGGCGTTCATTTTACTCATTTTTGGGGCTATACATAGCATCATCACTTCTCTTTATCTCACTCATAGGCTATTGGTACTACATGGCAGAGAAGAGTTCACTAGAGAGAGAGGTCTACTATAGACTACAGCATATAGCAGACAAAAAGGCTGGCGATATCATATATGCTCAGATGAAGGGTAAGCCACTGCACAATATGACACTTCCTGAAGATATTACATTAGCGTTGATCGATACCGATGATAAGATAACAGATGGGAGTATCGCAGTAGCAAATCTCCATCTAAAAAATGGATATTACACTATAGGCGACTATAATATCATAGTCTCAGATGCACCGCAAGAGCATCTAAATATCAAATATGTAGTAGTTCAATCAAATAGCCTAAAACCAAAACTAAAATCCCTTCAAAATCTAGTCTTGGGGGCTATGATTTTGATATTTCTACTTATCGCTATCATTGCTTGGATATTATCAAAGATATTTATGAGACCTATCCGCCAAAAGGTGGAGCAGATAGAGAATTTCATAAATGATGTGACACATGAGTTAAACACTCCCATCACAGGACTATCAGTATCTACGGAGCAGGCACTCAAACAGAAGAGATGCACAGAGAAGACACTCACAAACATATCTATAAGCACAAAGCAGCTCTATGACATATATCGCTCATTGACATATCTCAATTTCTCTACTGATAATGGTGATGAGTCTCTCGTAGATATATCGGCAATCTTAGAAAAGAGCATACTCTATTACCAGCCCATATGTGAAAGCAAGAGGATTGAGATAGTCTCATCATTGGAGCCATGTAGCTTTACTATATCTGATACGAAACTCCAACTACTATATAGCAACCTCATAGGCAATGCCATCAAATACTCACATGCAAAATCCACCATATATATAAGTGTCAAAGATGGCATATTCACCATCAAAGATCAAGGCATAGGAATAGATAGAGAGAAACAAAAAGATATCTACAAGAAGTTCAAACGAGTCACAGAGTACTCTGGAGGTTTCGGCGTGGGTCTAAGCATAGTCAAGAGTATATGCGATGAGTATAACATAAAGATAGAATTAAACTCAGCAGAAAACTTGGGTACAGAGTTTAAACTATATTTTTCAGAGATCTAAAATGAAAGCTACAGCTAGGGGACATTGGTTTCGTGAGCATAGCAAACGAAAGCTGTGTCCCCACATAGTAATTGTTGACCTAGACTGAAACATAAGTTGTAGTCGAACGATCCCACTCCACTTCGTTACGCAAATGAGCTACTTGTCGACAAGCTAGAGTGCAGCAAACCATATATCATCTCATATAAAACTCGGTGCATCATTGGCAAATAGTATCAAGTCACCTGCCATTGTCTCTGTGACTAGCATCTCTTCCATCTTATCTTTCGAGCTTAGTTTTTTGAGTTTGGCTGGGTCTACATACTCTTTGAAGATATGGTAATTGAGATCACCTGTGGCTATGACCAAATCAAATATCTCATTTATTTTTACTGCTACCTCTTCATTGAGTTCATCATCTACTTCCACTAGACCAGGGGTGATGACGACCTTTCTACCGCTATATGTAGATACCAAATCAAAAGATGCCATCATACCATCTATGTTGCCATTGAAGCTATCATCTAGTATCACTTTGCCACCTGCATCTATGCGTTGGAGTCTATGGGCTACAGGCTCAAGTGTAGCTAGCCTATCTTTGATCTCATCATCGCTAAGCCCCATTGCCTTGGCTACTTTGATAGCAGCCGCTATATTCATGGCGTTGAATGAGCCCAATATATTGGCACTATATCTCACTCCATCTAGTGTGAAGATCGTATCTTCCAAAGTCGCTTTGATATCTTTGATATCTTGACCAAACATATGTATGTTATCAGTGGGCTTGATCTTTGCACTCATGTCCACCCATGCCTCTTTGAGCCTACTGCTTTGGAGTATCTCCATCTTTGTATTGCGGATATTTTCTAGTGTACGAAAATACTCTATGTGTGCTGGTCCTATCTTGCCCACTACTGCATAGTGCGGATTGGTTAGAGTAGATATCTCTGCTATGTCTCCCTCGGCTCTTGCTCCCATCTCCACTACATAGACCTCGGTATCATTTGGCAAATCTTCGTTGATATCTTTGATGACACCACCTAGGGTATTGACAGATCTAGGAGTAGCATATACCTTATATTTATCGCCCAATATATGTGCTATGAAGTTCTTGATACTTGTCTTGCCATAGCTTGCGGTCACTCCTACTACTATCATATCATCCATAGAGTCCAATCTATCTTCTGCTCTAGTCTTAAAACCATTAAATAGCATCTTTTCTATCATCATAGAGGTAAAATATGCTAGCATTATAGGTATAAATATAGATGTAAAGTTGAGTGCGAATAGTACAAATATAGCAAACAGATAAAGAGCAGCGAAAAATCTCTTGACCCTACCTGTAAAGACTAGCTTTTTATCTAGTCCTTTGACCCAATAGATAAATAAAAACAGATACAAAAGCACAATCGCAAATCCATACTTGCCATCGCTCAAAGCCATCAAAAGCTCATAGAGTACAAAAGGTATCAAGAAATATACAAAATGCCACCATGTCTTGGTGTGGTGAAATACAACTCTCTCTAGCTTATAGCTATACCACTGCATATTTGTGATAAAGTAGTATCCTATCATACCTACAAATATAAAATATGCCACTATATTGATATACACCATCTCTACTGCTCCTTGCAATTATCTAAAATTTTTTCTGCTATAAAGTCACTATGTTTCAAGAAAAAGAAGTGATCCCCCTCTAGTGGATAAAACTTACTGCCCTCTATAATGCTCGATATCTTCTCCCCTGACCACAAAGGTGTCGCTGTATCACTCTCGCCCCAAAATAGTAGTGCATCACCATCTACTTTGGAGAAGTTCTCTTCAAACTCTTCATTGACTACATTTTTAAATGTCTCATACATATTTGCACTCATTCCCTTGGCATCATCGCTTATAAATAGCTGACGCATTTTAGATAATCCCAATGGTTTGAGTGCCTTAAATAGTGCTATTTTCACTCTCACTACCAACTCTTTGGGTACTAATATACCAGATGATGAGAGAAGTACAAGCGTGGGAGGATCGAGAAGTGTAGAGACTTTGCCACCAAACGAGTGACCCATCACCACATCAATTTCTACTCCC
>WFMX01000065.1 GCA_015488875.1 Campylobacterota bacterium
GGTCTATACTCTATCAATGACTCTCTAGGTATATAAAGGAAAATTATGTGTGCAATTGTTGGTGTCCATGGTGCAAAAAATGCCTCCAAGATAGCTTATTATGCTCTCTTTGCGATGCAACATCGTGGTCAAGAGTCTACAGGTATATCAGCTGCTGACGGAAAAAAGATCCGCCTAGTCAAAGACAGAGGTTTGGTGACCAAAGTTTTTGAAGATGAGAGTACATTTGATCTGCTTAGTGGAGATTGTGCCATAGGTCACAACCGCTACTCTACAGCTGGAGATGACTCTATACTAGATGCTCAGCCCGTCTTTGCACGATATAAATTGGGGGAGATATCTGTAGCTCACAATGGAAATCTAGTCAACAAAGATGTCGTAAGAGAGAGGCTCATAGAGAGAGGTGCTATATTTCAAACCGATATGGATACAGAAAATATAGTACACCTCATAGCCAAAAGCAAAGAGGACAAGCTAGTAGATCGTATCAAAGATATGATCAACAAAATAGAGGGTGCATACTGTCTAGTGATACAGAGCAGATCCAAAATGTTTGTAATCCGCGATAGATTTGGTATCCGCCCTTTGAGTTTGGGCAAATTCAAAGATGGTGGCTATATGGTAGCTAGTGAGACTTGTGCTTTTGATCTAGTAGGTGCCACATTTGTCAGAGATATAGAGCCTGGAGAGATGTTGATATTTTCTGAAGGTAACGAGCCAATATCCGAGAAACTCTTTGAACCAGACTATCATCCTTGTGCCTTCGAGTATATATACTTCTCTCGACCTGACTCTATCATAGATGGTAAAAATGTATATGAGACTAGATTGATCATGGGTAGGAGATTGGCGGAGGAGTCGCCAGCTGATGTAGATCTAGTGATACCTGTACCAGACAGTGGTGTAGCCGCCGCCAAAGGCTATGCTGATGGATTGGGCGTACCATTTGAGATGGGTATAGTACGAAACCACTATGTAGGTCGAACCTTTATAGAGCCTACTCAAAACATCAGAGAGCAGAAGGTGAGACTCAAACTCTCACCTATCAGGCACCTCATAGAAGGCAAAAAGATAGCCATCATTGATGACTCACTAGTGAGAGGTACTACATCTACACAGATAGTCAAGATGCTTCGAGAGGCAGGTGCAAAAGAGGTGCATATGCGTATCGCATCACCTGAGATCAAATATCCATGCAGATATGGCATAGATACACCTACACAGGCTGAGCTGATATCTGCCACTAGCACAGCAGAAGAGATAGCCAAAAAGATCGATGCTACTACGCTAGGTTTTTTATCTATAGAGGGTCTAGTAGAGTCATTGGGTGACGATATAAACTACTCTTTAGTGAGCTTCGATGGCAACTACTTCGCAGGTGGTGACAAAGATAGCACTAGCTGCAGTTCCCATTAAGAAGAGATATCTTGAAACAGTTATATACATATGGTCGATACCTAAGGGGTAGGTTTCATACAAAAGTGAGCAAGTTGCCTCTGGGTTTGAGCGGATTTACATGCCCAAATATAGATGGCACTGTAGCCAAGGGTGGTTGTACCTTTTGTCTCAACGACTCTTTCAGTCCAAATCTAGCCAAAAATGCAGACAAAACATTCCTAAATCTAGAGAGCAAGTGCAATCCTATACTAGAGAAACAACTCAAAGAGCTTGAAGATCAGATCTTGACAACTCAAAAGAGAATGAGGAGCGAGTGGGATACTGAGAAGTTCCTAGTCTACTTCCAAGCATTCACCAACACCTATGCACCATTTGAGACTATCAAAACTCTCTACGACAAGGCATTGACATATGATGGTGTAGTGGGATTGAGTATAGGCACGAGAAGCGATAGCGTCACTGAAGAGGTACTAGACTACCTAGTAGAGCTGAGTAAGACAAAAGAGATATGGATAGAGTACGGCATACAATCCATCTATGATGAGACACTACGACGGATAAATCGAGGACATGACTCTCTCAATGTAGAGAATGCCATCAAGAGAGCCAAAGCCAAGGGCTTAAATGTATGTGGTCACTTGATATTTGGACTACCAGGAGAGGATCAAGAGATGATGCTCAGCTCAGCCAAAGCTGCATATGAGTGGGGCATAGATTCGGTAAAGTACCACCCTCTATATGTAGTCAAAAATACACTATTGGCAAACGAATACAAATCAGGAGAGTTCGAGCCTATCAGCAAAGAGGACTATATAGATACTCTAGTCAAAGCTATCCATCTAAAACCCAACAACATCTCTATACAGAGAGTCACAGCTGGTATAGATGACGATACCCTACTAGCCCCAGCATGGTGTGGATTGCCAAAAAACGAAATGCTCGTCTATATCAACGAAGCACTTATACAAGAGGGGATGATATATTGAGGTCAAGAAGCTGACCCTTGATTGAATCACGCACACTTAACCTTTGGCATAGCTAGAGAGGATCTTTACCCTAGCCTGTCGAAAAAGCACCATAGATTTGCCCTATCTATTTCCACTATTTGGATATATAGAAATGATACAGCTAGGGGACATTGGTTTTGTGAGCGAAGCGAATATAAGCTTATTTGAGTGTTTTTCGACAGGCTGTCTTTGTCTCCCCATCTCATATTCTCAAGCCTCTCGCAGAATCACTATACTTCCCATGGAAAGATGCCACTAAAACAAAATTTATGCGTCATATCGGTAGCTTTTATTTCTGTACAGTTATGTACTGACTCACATCTCCAAATTGCGATCTATTGAATGTACCCTGTCGTTTTGCCAATCTAGCTGTATTGATAACGATCTTCTCTTCTAACTCTCTCAAACTATACAAACCGTCTAAATAATCAAGCGTCTCTTTGATGCCTATAGCCTTCATGGAGTTGGGTGAGCGACCGTACCTCTTCTCTAAGTATGCCACCTCATCTATGAGACCCCTCTTTAGCATCTCTTTGGTTCTTTGAACTATCCGCTCTCTGAGTATAGCCCTATCGGTAGGTATATCGTAGATAGCTAGTGGCTCTGTGATGATGGGTCTTGCTGGATACTTCTCAAAATAAGCACTTGGAGGAAGTTTTGTAGCGAGATATATGGTCAAAGCCTTCTCTATCCTGTAGCTATCTGATGAAGATATACGAGACATATATGACGGATCTATATCTTGTAGCATTTTATAAATATCCCCTGCCCTACCCATGGCACTAACGACTTCTGCTTTGATACCCTCATCAATAGACGGTAAAGGAGATATGCCATCTAGCAACACTTTGAGATAGAAGCTCGTACCACCTACTATGATGAGATTTTGACCATTTGATGATGCTTTTTGGTAGCACTCTTTATATATATCTGCAAATATAGTCACATCGAATGGCTCATTGGGATATATGACATCTATGCCATAATGTTCTATCCCTGCTCTCTCTTCTAAGGTAGGCTTGGCAGAGACTATATCTATCTCCTTGTATATAGATAGCGAATCTAGCGAAAGTATGATAGCATCTAAACTCTTTGCCATCTCTATAGCTACGGAGCTTTTACCTGATGCTGTAGCCCCTATGATAGCGATTTGTTTTATTTTATTATCCATATGCGTATAATACCAAACTCTAAAGAAGATTTGGAGTAAAAAAAGGTAAAATATGGAAAATTTATATATAGCAAGGTGTTCTATGGGACTTTTCGACAAAAACGATAGATTTAATGCTGCTAATATCATATCATTTGGAAATATAGCATCTGGTGTGATGGCGATCTACTTCATAGTAGAGGGTAATTTTTTTGTAGCCATAATATTGGCTTGGATAGCAGGGGGATTGGATATAGCAGATGGCAAAGTAGCTAGAAAGTATCACCTATCGACAGAGTTTGGCGTGCAATTAGATAGCTTTGCTGACTTTTTATCTTTTGTCGTAATGCCATCTTTTTTGCTCTTTTATGCTCTCAGGGGTAGTGGAGATATGAGTCTTGTGGGTGAAGCTATAGTAGGGGCTATATTTATCTTCTATATCATTAGTGGACTTCGTAGGCTTATAGAGTTCAATCTCAAAGTCGATGCAGGTGAAGTAGCCAAATATTTCGAGGGTGTACCTACACCTCTAGGTGCTATACTACTCTGGATACTCTATCTACTCTTTAGCTATAGCATAGTGCCAAACCCATATATCATAGCAGTACTTGTCGTAGCTATAGCTTGGGCTTTAAATAGCAAACTCAAAATCCCACACCCATAAGGAGAAGATATGAAAATACAAGACAAGATGATAGAGAAGCTCAACCACTTCTCAGAGCTAGTGATGTTTAAGCACTCCATATTTTCACTACCATTTATTTTTATAGCCATGCTCGTGGCGGCTCACGGCTGGTTTGAGTGGAAACTCTTTTTTTTAGGTATCATAGAGGCTGTAAGTGCTAGAAACTTCGCTATGGGTGTCAATCGCTACTTAGATAGAGACATAGACAAGATCAATCCACGAACCAAAGGCAGACCATCAGTAGATGGCAGAGTAGATGCCAAAGAGATGCAGATATTTATAGCGATCAACGCACTCATATTTATAGTCGTCTCATACTTCATCAACAACTTAGCACTAGCACTCTCTATCCCCATACTCTTCATACTAGGCATATATACATACTTCAAAAGATTTAGTGCAGCTGCACACTTGATACTAGGCATCAGTCTAGGTCTTGCTCCTATCGCAGGAGCTGTAGCAGTACTCGGTACTATACCACTTTGGTCTGTATATTTAGGCATAGGTGTGATGTTTTGGGTGGCAGGATTTGATCTACTCTACTCACTACAAGACATAGAGTTCGACAAAGCAAACAATCTACACTCCATACCTGCAAAACTAGGTGCTAAAAGGACGATGACTATAGCTAGGATATCTCACATATTGGCTGTCATCTTCTGGGGTCTCTTCGTCGCACCATCAGGCGTAGGGAGCTTCGGCACATTAGCGGTGATAGTAAGTGCGATGTTACTCATATATGAACACTACTTAGTCTCTGATGACTTCGCCAAGATAGACAAAGCATTCTTCACCGTCAACGGCTATCTAGGCTTCGTCTTTCTACTCATCATAATATCAGGTATGGTATGATCGTAGCCTATTTTGATTTACAGTATTTGGTTTCGTGAGCTAAGCGAACGGAAGCTGTGTCCTCGTATAGAAATTGTTCGACCTCGGCTGTAGCATAACGGTGTTGAATACACAAAACCTGATAATTATGTCCAGAGAGTTAGTCGATAATTTGAAAGTAGTGTGTCACTTCACGAGTCAGCGTAGCCTTTTTTCTTCTATTGAAATGGTCATTTAAATCAAATTCCGCTTTGCCGTAGCCCTCTTTGTACTCTTTTGAGAATGCATTATAGATATCTTCTTTGATTCCAGTGATCTCGTAGGTGACTTTGTCGTAGATGCCATCTGCGTCTCTGATCTCTTCTCTCGTTTTCTCATTTGCATTGATAGCTCCATACCTACTCTCTTGCTCTTGGGTGATATTCATCTCTAGATGAGCTCTTATGGAGGTGATCATATGCTCTAGTTGCATAAGTGTCATAGCTTCAGGCAAACTCTCGATGATGGTAACTTTCTCTTTCGTGTAGCCCCAACCTCCTGCCAATGGCAAATCTGCCTCAAAAGTCGTCTTGATGAGTTCCTTGATGTCAAGGCTCTCTTGCAGTTCGTCAAATTTCATAATCTACCCCTATTTTAATAAATCTATCTCATCTAGCACATCATACCAGCCTGCCAACTCTCTACTGCCCTGCACCTTAGCGATGATCTTGCCATCTGCCGTAAGGAAGTAGTGCATTGGGACACCA
>WFMX01000066.1 GCA_015488875.1 Campylobacterota bacterium
AAAATATACATATACTGCGATATCTACATTTTTAGATACTCAAAGACAAAAAAGTAGAAGATCATCTCTTTTATAACAATATAGATGGTATAAAAATAAAAAATAGAATAGGAAATATCGTCTTTTACAAACTCACCCTAGAGCCACAAGAGAGCAAAGAGATATACATAAATGCACAGACAAATTCACCTATATATTATGATATAGTTATACAAGATTTTGAAAACTACTCTATCAATCTGAAAGATACCAACATCTTGATAGTCTTTTTAGTTGGCTTGTTGGTGGCACAGGGGATTTACTATCTATTTTTGTATATCTTGACACCATACAGAGAGTATTTGTATTTTTCAGGTTTTGTTTTTAGCGTTTCGGTCTTGAGCTTGTACGCTTATGGGGGCATGGCTCACTATCTTGGGATACATGGTAGATATGGTTTTGCTTTCAATACACTCATCTATGTAACCCCTCTCTTTACGCTACTACTCTTCAAAACTATATTTTTGGAGAATGAGAGATTTAAAAAGATAAAGCTAACTATCAATGCAATGATAGGCTTTTTTGTCATAATGACTATTGTGAGTGTTATCAATCACTCTGGCCTGATAGAGGGAATCTCCCTCACCAAAGGGGGACCTGTTTTGTTTATCATTCAGCTCTATCTGCTATTCTTTATCGCTTTATATATGTATATCAAAAAAGTACCAATGGTAGGGTTTTTTCTTTTTGGATATAGCGTGAGTGTGCTGACTTCTACTATAGCTGCACTATTTTTCATAGGACTCATAGAGTATACAGAGTTTACTTTCCATGTCAATAGCGTAGGTACGCTCATAGAGTCTATACTCTTTTCTATTCTTCTCTCTTATAGGATCAAGCAACTCAATACTCTCACTATCGAAAATAACCACAAGATAGATATACAAGAGAGCAAGCTCATCTCCATGAATGAAGTGATTGAAAACATTTCACACCAATGGAGACAACCACTCTCTCATATCAACTCTGTCGTACTTTTGATAGATGATGAATTGTATATCAACAAAATAAAAAATAGATCCATCGTAGAGAAATTAGATGAGATAGAAAAAATTACAGGGTATATGTCTCAAACCATAGATGACTTCAAGGCATTTTATACAAAAGATAAGCTGTTAGAGAATTTCAATCTCAAAGAGATGTTAGAAGAGGCACTATCGACCGTCAATGCTACACTCGCATACAACAATATACAGTTGAGTACTTTTTTGGATAAAACTCTCTATGTATATGGACATAAAAGCAAACTGCAACAGGCTATCCTTATCATCATAAATAACGCCAAAGATGCTATCTTGACAAAAGATATACTATACTCTGAAATAAAAATCAATCTATACAAAGAGAAAGATACTATAGTCATAAAGATATATGATAATGCAGGTGGCATAGAGAAAGATATAGCCGATAAGATTTTCGATCCATACTTCACAACCAAACACAAATCCAAAGGGACAGGACTAGGACTCTATATATCGAAAATGATCATAGAGAGTGAAATGGGTGGACACTTTACTTTTCAAAATGAAAATGATGGTGTTGGTTTTTTCATCATACTCAAGAGGGGGCAAATAAAATGATAAATGATAAGATTCCTTACTCTATTCTCTTTGCTGAAGACGAAGAAGAGATAAGAAAAAATTATGTAGACTATCTACGGAAATATTATGAGAATGTATATGAAGCAAAAGATGGAGTCGAAGCATACAGTCTATACTTAGAGAAAAGACCAAATATCTTGATACTTGATATAGATATGCCTCATATGAATGGACTTGAACTACTAGAAAAGATAAGAGAAAAAGATCACAATGTAAAGTCCCTAATGCTCACAGCATATACAAGTAAAGAGTTTCTACTGAAAGCTGCACAACTAAAACTTATCGACTATCTAGTGAAGCCGATAAAAAGAGCAAGGCTCAAAGATGCTCTACAAAAAGCTATTGATGAGATAGAAAGCTACGAAGTGGTCTCAAAAAAGACATTAATCCTAGGAGATGGCTACAGTTGGGATATCGAAAAATCCAAATTGCTACTCCACAATACTACTGTGGAACTGACAACGATAGAGATAAAAATGCTAGAACTCTTTTTCACAAATACCAATGTCAATTTGACATATGATAATATCATTATAGATATATGGGATACATTTGATACTGACAAAACAAATGCATTAAGAACTTCTATCAAGAAATTAAGAAAAAAACTGCCGAAAGACTTGATACAAAATATTTATGGATTTGGCTATAGAGTCGAGCTAGAGGAGTAGCCTATAATGTCCCTTTTAGTCAAGACCACCAAATATGTGAAGAAGGATATCCAGATAGTCATGTTTTAGACATTATTGTAGTTTAGAATATCTATAGGTATGATAATTTATTTTACCAAATATTGAAAATATAGATATTCTATATTGCATAAGGGGAATAAGATGAATGTAAAGATGATAGCATCTAGTATAGCAGTATCTGCTGTGCTATGGATGTCAGGATGTGGAAGTAGCAATACTACTGATGAACCAGTAGCTACTGGGAGTGCTTTTTATGTGGATTCAGCGGTCATAGGTGTCGCAGTAGCATGTGGAGATGTCAAATCTGTGACAGATACGAATGGTACCTTTCGTCTAAAAGGTGCTGAAAGTTGTACATTTAGCGTAGCAGACATACTACTTCGTGAAGAAGCGGATCTCAAAAATGGCGACTATGTATTTGAAGAAAATATAGAGATAGCACAATTCCTGCAGTCATTGGATAATGATGGAGATGCTACCAATGGTATAGAGATCACTTCTGCAGTAAGAGGATATTTGACTGGCATAGGCATGTATACCATACCACAAAGTGATGAAGAGTTACAGGCTCTAGTCAAAGCACTTACCGATGCAGATATAGGATATAGAGGTAGATTTGTCACCAAAGAGGAGGCAGCAGCCCATGTCGAAAAGACTCGAAAAGAGCTATATGGAGACAACGGCACATCTACTCTAGTCGCTGATGCAGGTGGAGACTTGAGAGCAAGAGTAGACGAAGATATCCGTCTCAATGGAGCGGGTAGCAGGGATCCAAATAGTCAAATAGTCAAATATGAGTGGTATGATACCAAAGATGAAGCGACTATCCTAGAGGGTATTTCTGTGACATTCAAAGGATTAGATGAAGGTACTCATACCATCGTCCTGAAAGTGACAAATGAAAAAGGTCAAACTGCTACAGACGAGATGGAAGTGATAATGGTACTGATGGTCAATCCTCCTCCAGAAGGATGCTTTCAACATGATATACAGGTAGAAGCAGGAATAATCAAAAAGGGTGCAGATGTTATATACACAGGCAGCATAAATGCAGGAGGTACTATCTTTGAATACATGTGGCAAGATGATGCAGAAGTGGGAGTCAAAGAGATAGAGTTTGACTACTCATTGGACAACTATACCAACTCACCTCATTTTAACTATTGTGAAAACCTCACCACTGGAGGATATAGCGACTGGAGATTGCCTAGTGCAGATGAATTCCACATATTTTTATATGGCACATTCGGAAATGAACTTGATGAGGAAGCAAAAAAATGTACTTATGAAAATAGTAAATACCAACAAGACATGAAGAGTGGATTTTATGCTGCTTTAGCAGGAAACAAACCATAC
>WFMX01000067.1 GCA_015488875.1 Campylobacterota bacterium
AGCTATTGGCTTGGACTCCACTCACTATAGTGGGCAGTGATGGCTTCGACAAAGCTATGATTACTAGAGGTGGAGTATCACTCAAAGAGATAGATCCTCAGACGATGCAGAGTAGAAAGATAAGATCTCTATACTTTTGTGGTGAAGTGCTAGACTTAGACGGACCCTGCGGAGGATACAACCTCCAGTGGGCATTCTCTAGTGGGTATTTGGCAGGTGGACTGTTAGGTGGTGGCTAATCACCCATTCATCATCTTTAGAGTATGCTCCAAAAAGAGCCCAAGTATTATAAATAGGCTGATGCCTGCTGGTTTGCTATAGAGTTTGTTGGCGGTGATGAAGACTAGCATCAAGGTAGCTATGAGCATAGTAGTGATATCAAATAGATAAGCTGAGACTTCAAACTTCAGCGGATTAGTAAAAGCGGCTGCCGCCAATACTATGGTGGTATTTGCCATATTTGAACCTATGATGTTACCTATCGCCATGTCTACTTTGCCTTTGATAGCAGCTGATATGCTGACGACTAGCTCTGGTAGAGATGTACCCAAGCTTATCATGATGATACCTATAATCCACTCAGAGATACCAAAATCCTTTGCTATGGCAGATGCACTCTCTATGGTGAAGTTCGCTCCTACTATGATCATCACGAGACCTATGACTATAAATATAGTACTATTCACCCAAGAGAATCCACTGCCCTCTATAGATTCATCATCCTCTAGCTGATCAGATATGATCCCCTTTGCTTCGCGGAGTAAAAACATGATATATGCACTCATCAATAGTAGTAGAAGCACAGCATCAAAGCGAGATATGTCACCATCAAATATCATGAGTATGAGTACAAACACAGGCACCAAAGCCCAAGTACTATCTTTGGAGAAAAAATCTCTATCTGGAGTGATACTCTTTGTCATGATAAATATCGTACCCAAAACGAGTGTGATATTGAGTATATTGCTACCTATAACATTGGCTATGGCTATATCTGGCTTGCCGTTTGCACTAGCTGCGATACTAGCCGCCATCTCTGGCATACTTGTACCCAATGCTATGAGCGTAGCACCTATGACAAACTCTGATATATGAAACCTCTTGGCTATCCGTTCGCTCTCTCTTACTAGTATATCTGCACCCCATATGAGTGATGCCATCGCTATGACAAATATTACAAAATTCATTTTGCTTGCTCCTATCTATTGATTTGATGTTCGGACTATGAGGCTAGATGGTAGTCCATAAGCCTCGATGATCCTCTCCTCTTCTGCTCTCATCTCACCACTATCTATTTCATGGTCATAACCCAAAAGGTGCAACAGTCCATGTATATAGAGAAGTATAAACTCCTCTTGTGGTGTATGATCTAGCTCATCAGCTCTTGCTATGGCATAGTCGGAAGATATTACTATAGAACCCAAAGGCAATTTATCAAAGCCATTGTCAATAAAGCTATCATCTAAAGGAAAGCTCAATACATCAGTATGACGATCTATTTCTCTGTGGTCTCTATTTATCTCTCTCATGGTATCATTGTCACATACGACAAGCTCTATCTCTCTCACAGACAACAGATCGGATATATCTTCTATCGTGCTGATCGGTATCTCAAAATTCGTTTGGTTCTCTATAGTGATTAACATGGGCGAATTATATCTAATATTGGTAAAATTAGGATATAAAAACTAATCAGGTGGTAATATTATGTCAAAAATAGCAGTTTGCATCATGTCTGGAGGTATGGATAGCACATTGAGTGCATCTATAGCAAAGAGAAATGGATATGATATAGTAGCAGTACATTTCAACTATGGACAGAGGACGATGAAGAGAGAGCTGAAGGCATTTCGAGACATCATTGAAAAGCTAGATGTTATAAAGAGTTATGAGATAGATCTAGACTTCTTTGAGCAGATAGGAGCCTCTGCCTTGACGGATAGCTCGATAGATGTACCCACAGATGGCATAGAGGATGGTGTACCTGTCACATATGTGCCATTTCGCAACGGTATATTTCTCTCTATCGCATCAGCTATAGGCGAAAAGCACCAAGCAAAAGCACTATACATAGGTGTAGTAGAGGAGGATAGCAGCGGATATCCTGATTGTCGTCAGAGCTATATAGAGGCGATGGAGAGAGCCATAGACCTAGGCACTAGAGACGAGACTAAGCTAAAGATAGAGATGCCTCTAGTAGCACTCAAAAAGAGCCAGATAGTCAAAAAAGCTATGGAACTATCAGTCCCATTGGAGCTTACATGGAGTTGCTATCAGTCAGAAGATAGGGCTTGTGGAGTATGCGATAGCTGTAGACTCCGACTCAATGGATTTGCAGAGGCAGGTGTGAGAGACCTTATAGAGTATGAAGTGTAGTGCTACTTTCTATCACTTGTTGATTATGCACAGTTCAAGCATTTAAGGATATTTGTGTAAAATATATCATACGAGGAGAGCATTATGATAAGATATATACTTTTGATGTCGTTGCTATTTGGGTCTGTAGCTATGGGCAAGTTGCCTACACTTGTGGTAGAGAAAAAGTCTCTACAGATATCTCAAATGAGTGTAGATATAGAGATAGTAGGTGATATTGCCACTACAACGCTAGATATAAAATACTACAACCCATACGATAGGGATCTCATAGGCGAATTTGTTATGCCCCTACAAGAGGGCGAAGAGATCAGCAGATATGCCTTGATGGTCAATGGCAATCTCAGGGAGGGAGTAGTAATAGACAAGGTCAAAGCACGGCAGGCGTTTGAGGCAGTAGTACGCAAGCAGATAGACCCAGGTATAGCCAATCTCACAAAGGGCAACTTCTTTAAGACAAAGATATATCCTATCCCAGCCAAGGGATACAAGAGGGTAGTCGTAGCTACCA
>WFMX01000068.1 GCA_015488875.1 Campylobacterota bacterium
ATGGTATATCATATAGGAAGACATCTAAATATCACCGCTTCTGCTATAGCAAAAGTGAGGGATAAGTATGAGTAAAAGTTTGGTTTCTTCATCTGACCCTAGATTTGCTAGATTTCTTAGCTTAAGGATTGTTGATATTTTTATTTAATTATTTTTACTCGTTATCTATTTGTCAAAAACCCCCTCTTGATCTCCTCCCTATCTATCTCTTTTTCGTGTAGGGACTTAAATGGTAAGATTTTTCTATATACTATCTGCTCTGGTAGCATATAGTTAGGCAAATGCTTCTTCACCTCAAATAGTATCTCATTTCTAGCCAACTCTGCTTTGGCACTATATACAAGCACTATCTCCTCTTCTATATCTTCGTTGGGTATGGCAAATACGGCACATGAGTCTATCTGTGGTAGAGTGTTTTCTATCACTCTCTCTATCTCGTATGGACTTACACGATATCCACGAGTCTTGATCATCTCATCTTTGCGAGAGACAAAGTAGATATATCCATCCTCATCTCTCTTGACATAGTCGCCACTAGCTATCACTATCTCATCTCTGAGCTGACCCTCTGGCTTTATGATATTGTCAAGTATAGATATGGATTTGAACCTCTTTTGAGTCTCTATAGAGTCATTCCAGTAACCTCTATATATGCAAGCACCCCTGTGTATCAACTCACCTGTCTCTCCTGCCTTGCACTCATAGCCATCTTCATCTATGATGTATAGCTCTACATCTGGTATAGCCTTACCTATGGATGTGGGTCGCTTAGACAACTGTGCAGGCTCTAAGTAGCTGGAGCGAAATGCCTCTGTCAAGCCATGCATAGCATAAAACTTACTATGTGGAAAATAGCTCTCTATCTTCTCTATCATGGTCGTAGTCACATTGCCACCTGACGATGTGATGGTGTGTAGGTTTTGGAAATGCTCAGGCTGAGGTATACGGTGTTGGTCGGTATCAAACATCTGTGTGATATGTATAGGCATGAGTGGTAGGATGGTGATCTTATCATTGATGAGATGTGTGAAAAAATCTGCTGGCAATACAAAGCGGTGTATCACAAGTGTAGCACGGCGATATAGTGTGGCAAATATCTGATTGAGTCCATAGTCAAGATTGAAAGATAGTATGCCAGATATGCTGTCACCCTTTCGTATCCCTAGATAGTTGGCTACTATCCTAGCACCATCTATCAATGCTCTGTTGTCTATGACTATACCACGAGGATTGCCCAATGAGCCGAAGCTATATGTAATGCAGGCATTATCATGCCCATGTAGCTCTATGGCTATATCTCCATCATAAAATTTGTATATCTCTTCAAACGAGACATCACTCTGCTCTGTCGCCTCATATGATATGATTTTACCTTTGAAATCAATAGCTTTGATATCTGCTATCTTTGCACAATCTGTAATGATACAGCTGATACCACAATCATCTATGATGTGTTGGACTTGATTTGGTTTGAGCAGTCTCGTGATGGGGACGAAGAGATACTCTGTAGAGAGTATAGCCAATATAGCTATGACTTGCTGTGAACTTTTGTTGGAGTAGATGCCGACCCTACTGCCTTTTGGATATCCTAGTGTAGAGAGGTATTGTGCTATCTTGTCAACTTTTGTCTTGAACTCACTATATGTATATCTATCATTGCCATCTATGAGCCAAACTTTATCTGGCTCTACACAAGCAGCTCTCTCTAGAAGATTTTGTATCGTATTTACAGACATATCCTACTCCTTGTCTATGGATTGATTAAGCATATCTCTATCTCCATATGTCCATATCTCATAGTTGTGGTCTAGTACTATGGTTGGCGTATGATGATAGTGTAGTATCTTTTTGTAAAAGAAGAGTATGATGTCATCTACATCATCTTGGGTCAGCACTTTGGAGATACCACCTGTAAGTATGATATTGTTCAATATCTCTAAATTTAACTCTATATATGATGCATGGTGCTTGGAGACCTTGTAGAGTACCAAAAATATAGACAATAGCATCAATATCCGAGTGGCATCTTCGCTATACTCCTCTAGAATATTCTCTGTGACATTGAGATGCTCTAGTAGCTCAAATACAAACTCATTTTGTTTGGCTATATGCACTAAGCTATCACGAGATTTGTATACACCTAGCTTTTTAAATACCAATCTATCGTACCCACTCTGGGAGACTATGTTGTCATTGACTAGGTCACGACTATAGTGTATATCTGTAGTAGCACCGCCTATATCTACTACTATAAATGGATCAGCTACCTCTATATGTTCATTGATCTTAGGAAGAGATCTGTTGACTATGTAGGGAGTGGAGTATATCTGGTTTGTTGTGAGTTGATACAGCTCTTTTATATCCTCTTTGCCCATGATGTCTGACTGATATAGGTTTGTCAAGTACTCTTTGAGATCATCTTCGGCTATCTTCAGCTCCGCATCTATGATATTTTCCAATATAACTATATCTTTGATACTTCTTTGCAGATATGCCCTACTCTCGTCACTACCTACAAATACTATATTTTGATAATCAATCCCATCTAAGTATGTGAGAAGTCTATCA
>WFMX01000069.1 GCA_015488875.1 Campylobacterota bacterium
CCACCCAATCCATTTCAACTTTTTGGATATATAGAAACGATAGGGGTCTGGTGATTTGTGATGCGTGGAGCGTAGCGGAATGCATCATGAATAACCTGACCTCGGCTGAGATATAACCGTGTTGTAGTCGAGGACGAACGATCACTATGCGGGGACACAGGTTTCATTCGCTTCGCTCACAAAACCAATGTCCCCTAACTGTATCGTTTCTATATATCCAAATGGTGAAAATCAAAAATGTGAATAAACGATGTTTTTCGACAGGCTACACCTAACCTCGGCTAAACTGCAACACAGTTATATCTCATCAGCAGACCCATCTCCACAAAATCTGTTTATTTTCTAGTTACCAAAATGTATTATAAATACAACATGAGTTTGGTAGCTATCTAGTTTGCTAGGCTATGCCACCGACTCAATAATCTATTGCAAGGAGCAAAATATGAAAACTGTAAACGATAAGAGATCTATGATGAAAAAGGCTTCGCTATTTTTGATCGCACCGATGGTGGCTACTACGCTGAATGCCTCATCTATCTTTTTTGATCAAGGGTTTGATAATGACTTCCGACAATTCAATCAACTAGCACAAGCTATGCTCAATTCGCATAGGGATAGAAGTTCATTCGGTCAGATGGGATTTCCACATCTCAATATGAGCGAAAATGAGAAGAACTATACGCTGAAGTTTGAACTGCCAGGGATGGACAAGAGTGAAGTGAAGCTTTCGCTAGAGCAAGATAGAGTATTGACCATAGAGGGTGAAAAGAGACGAGAGTCCAAGGAGAACAACAAGACATTTGTAAGAGAAGAGATATCTTATGGAAAGTTCAAGAGGGTGTTGAGACTACCAAAAGATGCTGACTCAGACAAGATGACTACTAGCTATAAAGATGGTATATTGACTGTAGTGATACCAAAGAAAGAGATCAAAAAGTCACCTACAAAGATCATACCGATAAACTAATAGATATCTTGCAAAAGTAGGATGATATCTATAGAGCAGATATCATCTCTAGCACTTTGCCAACTGCTAATCCTCCGAAAGTTCCTACTATGTAGCCCATCATCGCCATCAAAACTCCTACTGGTATGAGGGCTTTGGAGTATGCACCTGCAAGTATGGGGGCAGATGCTACTCCTCCTATATTTGCCAATGAAGCTACACCCAATGTAAAAAGGTCAAGCTTGAATATCCTAGCAGATATCACCATAAGCAAAATATGTATAGCTATGATGATGAAACCTGCTACTATATATAATGGTGCTTGTGTCAGCTCGTAGAAGTCTGCACGAGAGGCTATGAGTGCTACTATGATATATAGCGATATATTGCCCAGTTCATTAGATCCTGCCTTTTGGCTCAGTGGTGTCATAGCTGCAATGATGCCTGATATGGTGGCGACTATTACTACCCAAGTCGTCTGTGTGATGAAGCTGTTTGTGGGTAGGTCGGTAGCTAAATATCGACTCATAGCCGATACAGATAGAGCTGTACCCAATAGTAAAAATATGGATTGGAATGAGATGCTATCTTTGGTCTGCGATAGAGTCAGCCTCTCGCCCACTTCTCGTAGTGCAGTACCATCTGCCCCGCTCCAATGGTCAAATCTCTTGGCTAGTGGCACAAGAGCTAGAAGTATCATCACCCATATGGCATAGTCTATGGAGTCTATGAGTAGTGCATATCCCATATCTGTATCGGCTATACCCAATGCTCCTTGTATGGCTACCATATTTGCTGTACCACCCATCCAGCTACCACTAAGAGCAGAGAAGGCTCTCCAGGCATCAGGCTCAAAATAGCTGTGAAGTATAGCAAACATGCCTATGAAGCCAAAAGCTATACTCACCGATGCTAAGAAAAATGCAAAGAGCATCTTTTTGCCTATCTTTGCTATCTCTCTAAGGTCAGCTTGAAGCAGTAGGAGAAATATCATGGCAGGCAAGATATCCGACTTGATGGTTTTGTAGGTAGCTGTGATATCTGGCGTTTTTGACCATAGACCCATTGTAGAGAGTAACATTACCACAAAGTATATGATGACTATAGCAGGTAGATACTCGAAGAGTTTCCACTTGTACTCTCTCTCGCTATATACTACTATGGATGAGATCATAGTCAGTAGTGCTAGATAGCTAAAACCATCCTCAATCATACTGTCTCCTTAAAGTCTATCTATGTTGCAATGATACTAGAAATATGCTTCTATTCACCATGTGTTAATATAATAATCATATTATCTCATATCAAATAAAAAAGAGTGGTGAATGATAAAACGAATATTGATAATAAGCATCTTAATGTTGCAAACTACACTATATGGTGACTATATGCTAGTAGCAGGCAAGAGAGCCAAGAGTCAAATAGACCGCATGCCCAAAGGCAAGATAGCAGATATGAAGCAAATCCCTCAAAACCCTGCATACTATGCCAAGCAGATGAAGAGTGTATCGTACAAAAAACAGCTAGAGTGGGATAGGGAGTACAATCAAAAATACTTCTATCCATGGAGACTCAGAAAGATGGATAAGCCACTCAAAGAGATGCAGTGGCCATTTAGATCTCTGACAAAAAAGAAGATGTATAATAAAAAAGGTGCTGTGATACCAGCAACAGTATACAACTCATGGATAAACAATGCCAACTTTTCTGAGCTTGATAGCGTACATCAAAAAGGTATCACTACTAAACATGTCAATGTCCGTGCCTTGCCTACCACTAGTGCCTTTTATCACAACCCAAACAAAGTGGGCGAGGGGTTTCCTATTGACTACAATCAAAACAGCTCATACCATATGAATACACCACTCTACATCTCTCACTACTCATCAGATAGAAGGTGGGCATATGTGAGAGGCTCTACCACATATGGATGGATCCAAACATCAGGTATGGCGGTGGTAAATAGCTCTTTTATCAAGAGGTTCAAAAATGGCAAATATGCCGTAGTGGTCAAGGATAATCTCAAATTATATAAGGGAAAAAGATACATTAGCCTAGTCAAACTAGGTACTATATTTCCTATGGCAAAGGACCCTAAAAATAGCAAAAAGAGTAGATTTCTATTTGCAGTGAGAGGCAAAGGGGGCAAAGCATATCTACAGTCCACCACCACCAAGCAGAGGGGATTGGTCATCAAAAAGCCTATAGCCATGACTGCACACAATGCTGCCAAGATAGCCAAAGAGTTCTATGGTGAGCCGTATGGCTGGGGTGGTCTACTACAGACTAGGGACTGCTCATCGTTCACCAAAGACTACTTCACGCCCTTTGGTATATTTCTGCGAAGAAACTCTAGCAAGCAGGCAAAAGATGGCAACTATTGCAATATCAGAGGTTTACCAAAAAGCAAAAAAAAGAGAAGTATCATATCCAAAGCCAAACCATTTCGCTCTATGCTCTATGTGCCAGGTCACATCGTACTATATCTAGGTCAGTACAAGGGTGAGCCTGTCATCATGCACACCTATTGGGGTGCTAGACTCAAGGATGGCAGCAAGAAGATATTGGGTCGTACAGTCATCACCACTACTGAGCCAGGTAAAGAGCTGTCAAATATCAAAGAGAGAAGTAAACTAGCCAATACACTAAAGGCGATCATAACTCCAGGAGAGAAGTAGGACATTTTCTCCTGAAGACATCATCAAATGTAAATCGGCAGGTATTAAACAATATAGGTCTATTCTAGTATTTTCGACAGCTTGGCGACGACCCCCTATCTTTTTTTCAAAAAACTCGCTATAATACGACAAATTTTCTACAGATACTGACAGTTCTTCAGATAACTCAAGCTATATATCCTCACAGATGATAAAATAAATTGTTTCAAGAATAGATGGTATTGTGTGAAAATATCTAACAAGAAAGAAACAATATGAAATTTACAGATTTTGATCTAAAATCGACACTTCAACAAGCGATAGAAGAGGCAGGGTTTAAAGAGCCTAGCCCAGTACAGAAAGATGCTATACCATTGATCCTAGATGGGCATGATATCATAGCTCAAGCACAGACAGGTACTGGCAAGACAGCTGCATTTGGTCTGCCTATGATGCACAACATGAGAGCTGATGGTAGCGTAGAGGGGCTAGTGATAGTCCCTACTAGAGAGCTGGCTATGCAGGTGAGTGATGAATTATACCGTTTTGGTAAATTATCAGGACTCAAAACCGCTACTGTATATGGTGGTACAGCATATAACAAACAAATAGAGAGGATCAAGCAAGCCTCTATAGTGGTGGCAACACCAGGTAGATTACAAGATCTATTAGAGAGCGGTAGAATCAAGATGAATCCAAGTGTAGTAGTCTTGGATGAGGCTGATGAGATGCTAGATATGGGCTTCTTGGATGAGATCAAAAATATCTTTACATTTATGCCAGACAAGAGACAGACACTGATGTTTTCTGCTACTATGCCAAAGAGTATCCGAAGATTGGCAGAAGAGATACTAGACAAACCAAAGACTATCTCCATAACCAAAGCAGAAAGTACCAACGAAAACATAACGCAACTATATTATGTGGTACAAGATCGTGAGAGAGATGATGCACTAGTGAGACTTATAGACTACAAAAACCCAAACAAATGTATCATCTTTTGTCGTATGAAAAAAGAGGTCGATAGACTAGTCTCTCACCTCACCTCACAAGGTTTTAAGGTTAGTGGACTTCATGGAGATATGGAGCAAAAGCAGAGAGAGGTGACCATAAGAGGCTTCAAGCAAGGTGGCATAGATATCTTTGTGGCTACAGATGTAGCATCTAGGGGACTAGATGTCAACGATGTAACACATGTGTTTAACTACCATATACCATTTGACTCTGAGAGCTATGTACACCGCATAGGTAGGACAGGTAGAGCGGGCAACAAAGGAGAAGCGATCACTCTAGTGACTCCAAATGAGCTGAGGACTATCAAACGCATCGAGAAAGATGTAGGTGCAAAGATGCTGACTCAGGTGATACCCACTAGACAAGAGGTGCAAAATAGCAAATCAGATGAGCTGATAGCCAAAATAGCATCCACAAAGATCACGGAAGATGCCATAATGCTAGTCAAGACTCTGCAACATGACTTAGATATAGTGACTATCGCCCATCTCTTGGCTTCAAATCTCCAAGCAAATCACAATGTCAAAGGCAGAGATATCATAGGTCTAGGACTCCAAGAGATAGAGCTACTCATAGAGAGAGCTATGAAGAGCAGAGGCAACGATAGAGGCAATGGCAGAAACAGACGCAGAAGATCAAGCGGTGGCAACGATAGAAACAGAAGTCGTAACCGTAGCGGTGGTGGTCATCGTGGTTCACGAGATAGAAAACCACGAAATGACTGATGAAGATACTAGTATCTGCCCTTGAGCCATCATCAAATCTACATCTATCCGAGGTGCTTAAGCATACCAAAGATATAGAACTGTTGGGTATATTTGACAGTTCATTGGACAGTGCTAGATGCAAACCTATCTATGATATCTCCGATATGGCTATCATGGGTGTAGTAGATGCCATCAAAAAGCTTCGATGGTTCTTTAAGGTAGCTGATGAGATGGTAGAGTTAGCAGCCCAAGCTGACAAAATACTACTCATGGATAGCTCAGGCTTCAATCTCCCATTGGCAAAAAAGCTAAAAAAAGCCTATCCAGATAAAGAGATCATCTACTATATACTTCCGCAGATATGGGTCACACGCCCAAAAAGAGTCAAAAAGATAGAGGCATATTGCGATAGGCTACTAGGGATACTACCATTTGAGATAGAGTACTATAGCGACAAAGCACTATATGTAGGACACCCCCTGCTCGATGAGATAGATATCACTAGCTATAGACCTCCAGAAGAGAACACTATATCGTATCTACCAGGTTCAAGAAGAGGAGAGATATCCAAGCTGATGCCTATCTATAGAGAGCTTAGAGAGAAGTTGCCATCACATAGAGCTCTGCTAGTAGTGCCTAGCTCTTTCGATGATGAGAAAGTGACGGAGCTATATGGGGATACAGATGGTTTTGAACTGAGCAGAGATACACATTCATCACTCCAAAGCTCTAGTTTTGCATACATATGTAGTGGGACGGCCACACTAGAGGCAGCACTTATAGGTACACCATTTACTCTCAACTATATAGCTAAAAGTATAGATTTTTTCATAGGAACGAAACTGTTGGGACTCAAGCAGATAGGCTTGGCAAACATCATCTTCGAGCGACACAACGGTACGACACTGCACAACGAAATCATCCAAGACGAAGTGACAGTAGACAATCTACTGCTAGAGTATGAGAGTTTTGATAGAGATATATTTGCAGATAGATCAAAAGAACTCAGAGAGTATCTAAGTCATGGTAGCAGTCTCAATGTGGCAAATATATTGGAGGAGATATAGATCCTCTCCTATAGAGACTAGGAAGCTTAGAAAATAAAACCTATAAAATTTCTGGACAAGGCTAAAGTCATCGTATCCAATTATCCTAAAATTTGCTTTTCATTTAGGAACTTCATAAGACTAAAACCTATGTCTTGCTTGTTTTTTTGCTTCATAATATGTAGATTTTATTTTTCTACGATACCTCACGCACCTCGTATCATTTTGATTATAAAAATTTATGTTAAAATATACACGGATATAGTCAAACTCTGGAGAGTTACAAAATGGAATTACAAAAGATATTAGTCGTAGATGATACGGAGATAAATATAGAGATACTCAATGAGTTGCTCAATGAGACTTACGCAGTTTTATCAGCAATTGATGGCGAGTTTGCATTGGAGATTGCACGAGATGATAAGCCTGATTTGATCTTACTTGATATCATGATGCCAGAGATGGATGGGCTAGAAGTGTGTAGAAGACTCAAGGAGAGTGAAATTACAAAAGAGATACCAGTGATATTTATAACTGCAAAAACAGATGAAGAGACTATAGAAGAGGCGTATAGGGTTGGTGGAGTTGATTATGTTACGAAGCCATTTAAGCCTAGAGAACTACTAGTGAGAGTCAAAAAAGAGCTAAAGCTCATAGAGTTGATGAAAGAGCTAAAGCTACTTGCATCTACTGATTCACTTACCAAGCTTTATAACAGAAGATATTTTACTCTAATGGCAGAGCATACTTTTGATTTAGCAAAGAGAGAAGATGCTGATCTCTCTACTATCATGCTAGATATAGATAAATTTAAAAATGTCAATGATACATATGGTCATCATGTAGGTGATGATGTGATCGTAGCCATTTCCAATCTTCTCTCAAACACTCAACGAAAGCCAGATATCATATGTCGATATGGCGGAGAAGAGTTTGTGATACTTCTTCCAAATACTGCACTTGATGGTGCCAAAGTCGTAGCAGAGAAGCTTAGAGAAGCAGTCGAATCATTAGTAATCAAACTTCATTCGGATATCACACTAAAAATTACTATCAGTTTAGGGGTAGCACAAGTCAACACTAAAGAACATAAGAATATCGAATATGCACTGAAAGAGGCGGATGACGCACTTTATAGAGCAAAGGATAGTGGTAGAAATAGAGTCTGCATTTCCTAACAAAGGATCTAAATGAATAAAAATAGTCTTTTTAGTAACCATATATGGATACTTCTCATTATTATACTTTTTACTGCAAATTTGCAGGGGCTAAGTGAGTTGAAATTAACTCAAGAAGAGAAAGCATTTTTGAGATCACATCATAAAATTACCGTTCATATGGAAGACAACTATGCACCTTTTTCTGATATAGATAGTAATGGTAAGTTTGTAGGATATTCGATTGATTATGCCAATATGGTAGCCAAAAAGCTAGGAGTTGAGTTTACCTATAATAAAAATGAGAATTGGGATCAGGCGATAGCTCATCTAAAAAATAAAAAGATTGATATCATTGCACAAGCCATCAATACTAAACAGCGACAAAAATTTGCCCTATTTACCAAAGACTATATGAGATACCATCAAGCCATTGTAGTCAAAAAAAGAAATAGAGACTTATCTACTATGGATAAGTTAAAAGGAAAAAAAGTTGGTATTGTCAAGGGCTATAATAGTGAAAAAGTTATTATACATACTTATCCTTATATTAAACTCATTGATTTTCGTGACAATGAAACACTTTTAAATGCAGTTTTATTAGACAAAGTAGATGCTGCTATCTCTACACACCAAGTGATGCAACATAGTATCAATGCCATGTTTTTAAAAAATATCATTAGTATCCCAATTTTAAACAATCCAAATCTACCCATATCTGCAGAAGCATTTGCTATAAGGAATGACTATCCACTACTGTATAGTGCTATAAAAAAAGTGTTTGAGTCCATAACTGATGATGAAATAGACAAGGTAGAGTTGAAATGGTTTGATCAAGCCAATAAAGGGAGAGTAGATAAAA
>WFMX01000070.1 GCA_015488875.1 Campylobacterota bacterium
CTACTTTTACCACTACTTTTGAGTGCAGAAAAGGTAGAGGTGACCTCGGAGTACTTCTATGCAAAGGATGCGGACAACCAAGCACACTTCATAGAAAATGTCTTGGTCAAGCAAGGCAAGAGTTGGATACATAGCGATAAGCTTATAGTCTATTTCGATGACAACAATGAGACTATACAGTATGATGCCATAGGCAAGGCGACATTTGAAGTCTTTGAACACAATAGCCACTATAAGGGAAAAGCAGATAAAGTGACATATTATCCCAAGATATCCGAGTATCTCTTTGCTGGACATGCCATCATACACAATCTAGACAAAGATAGACATGTCAAAGGCAACACTATAGTGGTCAATACAATCACAGGTGATGCCAATGTCAAAGGCAATAGTAAAAAGCCCATCACATTCATATTTGATACAGAGAAGAAGTAGTGAATAGACTTCGTGCGGTTGACGCTAACTTCATAAAATCAGCACAGAGCATACATGACTCTTTGGACGATAGCGTGAGTGAGATAGTCTTTTTGGGGAGATCAAATGTAGGCAAAAGCTCTACTATCAATACTCTCACATCCAGAAAAAACTTAGCCAAAAGCTCTGCCACACCTGGCAAGACGCAGCTCATCAACTTCTTTGATGTCAGATATAAGTATGATGATGTGGATTATAGTCTCAGATATGTGGATCTGCCTGGTTTTGGCTATGCCAAAGTATCCAAATCTCTCAAAGAGGTATGGCAAAAAAACTTAGTGGAGTTTATAGAAAATCGGATATCCATAAGGTTATATATACACCTCAGAGATGCACGACATCCAAATGCTCAGATAGATAGTGATGTCACTGGATATATATCACAATTCATCAGACCAGACCAGAAGTATCTGACAGTCTTCACCAAGATAGATAAGCTAAATCAAAAGGAGAGAGCCAAACTCAAGAGAGATTTTCCAGATTCTATCACTATATCAAACTTCAAAAAAACAGGGCAAGATAGAGTCCATCAAGAGATATTTGAGAGTGTATTTGGGGAGAGAGAGTGGTAGAGTTGGTCAAGGCAAAACTATCAGATATTGTAGATATGCAATCACTCGTGATAGACGAGGTCAAAGATGGCATCATACTCAAACGAAGTGAAGACGAAGTAGCCACCAACATAAGATCATATGTATTGGCACGAGATGGTGATGAGCTGGTAGGGTATGTAGCGTTACATATACATTCACCTAGACTTGCAGAGATCAGGAGTCTTATAGTATCGCAAAAGCATAGAGGTGAGAGTGTTGGCAAGAGATTGGTCTCGTATGCATTAGATGAGGCAAAGAGCCTTGGGGTCTTGGGGGAGGTCTTAGTCTTGACATATCTTCCCGACTTTTTTACCAAGATGAATTTCGAGGAAATATCCAAAGAGAGTATACCAGAGCAGAAGATATGGACTGACTGTATCAAATGTATACACTTCCCAGTCTGCAATGAGATTTCTCTAGTCTATAGGCTAGACAAGGTAGCCGATGTTTAAAGAGTTTATGAGATCTATAGCGATCATACTCCCTTGGCTGATGGCCATACTATTTGTTGTATTTTACCCTATGCTTATATCTATATATGTATTTGTGCCACTTATGATTGGATTTATGGGCTATGTACTTCTATTAGGCATAGATAGACCACGAGCAATATATATAATATTTGGCTCTATATATCTCATAAACCTAGAGGTCAACCTATCGCTACCACTCTTTTTGTCCATCGTGGTAGTGATACTATTTTATCTGACTATCTATCCGAAGCTGATAGTTTTTAAAAAATTCAGATGGACTATACCCCTACTTTCCGTCATCTTTATAGATCTCATATATATTATTTTGCTATTGGGTTATGACTTTATATTTTCAGAATCTAGTGTCGTCCTTGATAAACTCTTGATTTACTCTTTTATAGTAGATATATTGATGGTGTTTCTGCTGTGAAGTATAAGATAATATTTTTACTATTTTTTATCGTCTGGGGGATAATGATAGTCAGACTCTATCAGATCAGTATCAAAACAGGATACTACTATACTGAGTTGGCGAAAGAGAACATAGAGAGAAAACAGTACCTCAAACCTATCAGAGGTGAGATCGTCGATACTAACGGTAGACTTTTAGCTATGAACCGCATAGGTTTTTCTATATCCATCAGACCGCACCTCAAAAGAGATGGTAAGCGGCTGAATGATGTGGTGGACAATCTAGTCAAGACATTCAAAGATCTCAACAAAACCATCATGTTAAAAGTTTACAAAAAGTATAGCTCTGCATACAATCACAAGTATATCAAGGTAGTGGATTTCGTACGCTACAAAGATATGATGGAGGCTTATCCTATATTGAGTCTTGATGAGGATATCAAGATAGAGGCTGAGACAAAGAGATATTATCCATATGGTAAATATATGGCTCATATAGTAGGATACACAGGTCGATCCAATAAAAAAGAGAATAATTTGGATCCAGTAGTAGCAGAGGTAGGAGTCACAGGCAAAACAGGACTAGAGAGATACTACAACAAAACCCTACAAGGTCAGTTAGGATATACCATCACCAAAGTGACGGCTACCAACAGAGAGATAGAGCTACTAGAGTATGAAAAGCCTACAGAAAATCAAAGTTTAAAACTCAATATAGATATGAATATGCAGATGATGATATCTCAAAAGATGAAAGATATGGCAGGTGTAGTGATAGTCATGAAGACCAATGGTGAAATATTGGCGGCGGTTAGCACACCGACATATGATCCTAATATGTTTGTAGGTGGGATCAGTATGAAGGATTGGAAAGTGCTCCAAAATGACCCCGAACACCCCTTCACCAATAGACTCATACAAGGCACATACCCTCCTGGTTCTACTATCAAGATGGGTGTTGCTATAGCCAATTCTCTATCGCCTAGAGGCAACATAGCTGGCACAGAGAAGTGTCGAGGTTGGATAACGATAGGCAAGAGCAGACACAAATTTAGATGTTGGAAAAAACATGGACATGGTAGCGTATCACTCCGAAAGGCCATACGAGAGAGTTGCGATGTCTTCTTCTACAATAAAAGCTTGGAGATAGGTATTAATGCGATGTCAAGAGTATTGAAATCTCTAGGTTTGGGTGTCAAGACAGGTGTGGATCTACCTAGAGAGTTTAGAGGTATCATACCAGACAAAGCTTGGAAGAGAAAGAGGTTCAAACAGCAGTGGTATATGGGTGAAACTGTCATAGCCTCTATTGGTCAGGGATATGATAGTGTCACACCTATGCAGTTGGCACGCTACACAAATCTTTTGGCAACAGGCAATCTGGTGACACCACACTTTGCTAAAACCATTAATGGCATAGAGGTCAAGCCAGAGGTCAAGCGAATGAAGCTAGATCCAAATGTCATGAATACCATACGAGCTGGCATGTACGATGTCTGCAATACGCAGCACGGTACAGCATTTAAACATCTCAAAAATTTACCTATAGTTGTAGCAGGCAAGACAGGAACATCACAAGTGGTATCCATAGCACAAAATGTAGTCAATCGTGTAAAAGAGCATGACTTGGAGTATTGGAGGAGATCCCATGCACTACTCACTACATACGCACCATTTGATAAACCACAATATGTAGTCACTACACTCGTAGAGCATGGTGGTCATGGTGGAGGAACCAATGGTCCAATAGTGGCAGATATATATAGATGG
Source organism: Campylobacterota bacterium (assembly GCA_015488875.1). Taxonomy (GTDB): domain Bacteria; phylum Campylobacterota; class Campylobacteria; order Campylobacterales; family Sulfurovaceae; genus SZUA-451. The sequence goes on from WFMX01000070.1 coordinate 3,722, forward strand.
ATGTATGCCAAAGGTTACTTCAATGAAAACGGCAACATAAGATCAGACGACTACAACATCACATCGGTTATAGATCCATTGAGTGGCTATGATATAAACGAGAGCAAAAGATTGCCAGTCAGAAGATACCGTAGCCATATAGCCAAAAAGAAGAGAGAAAGATCAAAACCAAAAGAAGAAGAGGTGATCATCATCAACAACAAAAGGGTGACCAAAACCAGCAGATCCAAATCGCTAAAAAAGAGTAGTGATGATGGCTTCAGTATAAGTAATATACTGAAAGGTTTGAGCAGTAAACGAGACGAAGTAGTAAAAAAGGCACACAAAATATATATCAACGATTGAGAACAAGAATGACAAGGGTATAAGTATGGTCGTGTCTCAGCCTATTTGATGAGGCTAACGCCATCGTTTCCAATGAGTTGATATATGAACCATCAACTAAAAATTAATGGCGGTTCAGGGTCTATTTGCTAGTCTGTAGATATGCCTTTGCCTTTGTTCTGTCTCTGTATACATTATCATTTCGATTATCTCTCTTTCTCGTGTGTGAACTGCTACTATTGTAGTGTTTAGTTGATCGCCGCTGACTGCTATTGTAATATCTTGTTGTACTCTTATGAGTGCTTACCTTTGGTCTACGATCTCTGGTACTCTTGTGGCTTCTAGTCGTAGTCTGACTAACAGATCTATTAGTTGAGGATCTGTTGGTTTTGGATCTAGTGGCTGTAGTTCTCTTTGCTCTGCCTGTATCTCTTTTTGATACTCCGTAGTTAGTTGATTTGTAGAGTTCTGGCTTGTGGTATCCATGTCTCTTTTTGTTGTTAGAGCTTCTCTGCAGTGTCATGTGGCTCTTTGACCGACTATGATGTCTATATCTATAGTGATTTCTTTTATCTATATGATGGTGTATATGTTTACGATAATAAGGTGTTGGGTGTGGTCTCCATCTGCGGTATCTCTCTGGATAATATCCATGTCTATATCGTGAATGGTATTTCTGATAGTACCTATTACTCCAAAAATAACTATATATGATGGGCGTGTATGAGTATCTAGGTTCTAGCACATAGTCCGATCCATATATGTATGAATCACCCACTATCTCTGTGGATGTCTGCTGATATAGATCCCTGCGTACGATTATCGTGGCTACATCTTGATAGATATTGTTATCAAGTGCTGCTTGTATGACTATATGTCGCACATCATCTTCTGCCGTCTCTACTACACGGAGATAGTCCACATATCCATCCTCATCTATATCCAAATTCGATATCTGACTATCTGGGTCATTTAGTCTATACTCAAAATCCTCCAAGTTTGAAGAGAGTCCAAATATGGAAGCTACAGCATCCAAATCCAAATCTTGACTTATGTTATCATTTTGAGGATATATAGTTTGGCTATTATATGCCCAAAGTGCAGTATGACTACTTATCAATAGTAGCACAAATACAATTGTAAAGTTATAAAATTTTTTATAATTCATATCTTGATCCTTGATTGTCAAATATATCTCCTGCTAGCTTCGCAAGAACTCCGATATAGGGATAATGACATATAAAGGTGTATAGATTGTGTATCCATTTCAACACTAGTTAAATTAGAGTTATGTATAATCCACCTTGAATATAAAGATTATACTATCAAAGGGGCAGTTTTGGCTAAAATTTTAGATGAGATCATCAAAAAGACTAGAGAGGATTTAGAGAAGAGGAAGGTGGACTTCCCTGTAGATTGGCTAGGTCGCTCACTCAGCTTCAATCCATTTGTACCAAAAGATGTCAAATCTGCTCTACGATCAACAGATGAAAATCCATATCGTATCATAGCAGAGGTAAAAAAAGCTAGCCCTAGCAAAGGGATCATTCGTGAAGATTTTGACCCTGTACTTATAGCACAGCAGTACGAAAAGGGTGGAGCTGATGCTTTGTCCATATTGACAGAGCCACATTTCTTCCAGGGCGACAAAGAGTATCTAGGTATGATCAGACGATATGTGGGCTTACCACTACTGAGAAAAGATTTCATCATAGATAAATATCAGCTTGTAGAAGCGTTGGTCTATGGTGCTGACTTTGTACTGCTCATAGCAAAAGCACTGAGTCGCAAAGAGCTAAAAGAGCTATACAACTACGCACTTCATCTAGGCTTGGATGTCCTTGTGGAGGTGCATGACAAAGCAGATCTAGTCAAGGCTATGTTTGCAGGTGCAGACATCATAGGTATCAACCATAGAAATTTGGAAAGTTTCGAGATGGATATGACCCTAAGTGAAAAGCTGATACCCCTCATACCAAACGGCAAGATCATAGTAGCAGAGAGTGGCATAAATGATCACGAGACTGTAGTAGAGCTGAGCAAGGTAGGTGCAGATGCCTTCCTAGTAGGTGAACACTTCATGCGTCAAGAGGATATCACCTCCGCTATCAAACAAGTGAAATATGGACGATAGTGTTGTATCAGCAGAATATAGAATTATTTGCAATAATTTATCAAAAATTACAATTATCTCTATCTCAATAACATTTTCGTGACATTTGTCTCTTATAATTCTATTAACCCGAATTATTCGGTGTGACTGTGTGACCAAATGTGTTGTACTTAGGAGCTGTATTGATGGTCTCCTAGACTTGTTCTATATATTGTATTGGTTGATCTGCTCTGATTGGGGAAGAAGAGTTTCGATGGGGAAGATATTTGATATAGTGATACCAATATCATACAAAATAGACCGAGCTTACAGCACAAGTTACATAAACCAATATAGTTTGGGTAATCAAATAGTGCCAAAGGGTCTATCATGAAATACAAAAACTTATTTATACTACTTCTTATTACTACGCTCATAAATGCCGCCATACCTACGACAACAAATAACATAAAATTGAATATTCAAAAAAATAACTTTGATAAAAATCTTACAAAACTCTGCATGTCACTAAAGTGCAAACTAAACATAGAGAGTAGCACTTCTAAA
>WFMX01000071.1 GCA_015488875.1 Campylobacterota bacterium
CTATACTACTGTGGAGACATTTTTGGATATAGATGCTGTGGCAGAGAGAGGCGATATGGTATTTGTAGACACTCCCGAAGATGTAACTACAAAGCTTCAGAGATATTATGACAAGTTCAAAATACTCCTTAGAGTAGTAGATGATTGTGATGTAGAGTCGCTATATGGTGAGAGAGTTATCAAGCCTATATCCGATGATGATATATCGTCTATCATGGTAGATACCACATATAGCAAAGATAGCAAAAAGGAGGATAGAATATTACTATTTTTAGGTGATGCCGATAGAAGCAAGGATATCTTATCAAACATTGATTTCTTGGAGACGACAGATATAGAGTTGCTTTTGGGTAGCTACTTTTATGTGAAATACGAAGAGAAGATAGCAAGTCATTTTTCCAAAGTCTATGAAGCAGATGAGTATAGTGAACTCATCACAAGCAGTAGCACCATAGTGACATCCTCCATGCAGACTGCACTAGAGGCGATATCTTCAAATGCGGATCTCATTTATATGAAACAATATGGCGACTCCACATGTATGCTAAAGGAGCTAGAGGCATATGGAGTAAAGATCATCAATTATTTTGATAAGAGTGCATTGTCAAATAGTCTAAAGAGAGAGACTACTGCGACAAAAAGAGCAAAGAGTGTGGATATTGTGACCAAAAGTATAATAAATGTATATAATTTATAGAGACTTAATCGCAGTAGTTATATAATAAGTCGAATTAATTTCAAAAAAAGGAAAGGTATGAGTAGTAGAAGAGACTTTATGGGTAAAGCACTCGGTGGTTTTACTGCAGTTGGTGGTATCGCCGCCCTCTATGCGATGAAGCGAAGCTGGGATCCGTTGCCAAGTGTAAAGGCAGCAGGTTTCACGACGATTGATGTAGGTCCAGCACAAGAGAATGTGTTGGTAGTAGAGAAGTGGAGAGGAAAACCTATTTTTATCTTGAAGCAGTCAAAAGACATGCTCAAAGATTTGAAAGAAGATGACATGAAGCGATTGCTTAAGATCGGAGATGCACACTATATGGTCACTGTTGGTTTGTGTACTCACCTAGGTTGCATCCCTGGATATGATCCAGAGAGTCATGGCTTCCTTTGTGCTTGTCACGGTGGCATGTATGACTCTTCAGCCAATGTAACCAAGGCACCACCTCCGAGAGGATTGGATATCCCTCCATTCAAGATAGATGGAACGAAACTTGTACTTGGTGAGCAGGGTCCAGAGTATGAAAAAATGTTGGCCGATGGCACAACACTACCAGTGTAAAGGGGAAGTAGATGGCACATTTTGATGAAAATGCAAAACCATTTAGCCACAAGTGGCTTGATGAGAGACTAGCAGTAGATACGCTTGATCGTGTACTCTCTACAGAGTATTGGATCCCGAAAAATATAAACTTCTTATGGGCTATGGGTATGATACTCGCAGCTACATTTGGACTACTTCTTGTGAGTGGTATATTCTTGTTGATGTATTATCAACCAAACACAGCGACAGCTTTTGACTCTGTCAACTATACTATCATGTCTGAAGTTGGCTATGGATGGCTCTGGAGACATATACATGGTGTCGGTGCATCTGTTGTATTTTTGATTATCTATATTCATATGTTTACAGGTATCTATTATGGCTCTTACAAGAGAGGTAGAGAACTTATTTGGCTCTCTGGTATGCTTTTGTTTGTTACTTTTTCCGCTGAAGCATTCTCTGGCTATATGCTTCCTTGGGGACAGATGAGTTATTGGGCTGGTATGGTTATTACCAATCTATTCTCTGGCGGTTCTTTACATGCTAATGGACTTGTAGAGTGGATTCGTGGTGATTATGTACCAGGACAAGCATTCCTCAATAGATTCTTTATGCTACATGTACTCTTGTTACCATTGGCAATCATTGGGCTTATTGTACTTCACTTTGGTACACTCAGAATCCCACATGTAAACAACCAAGATGGGGAAGAGTTTGATTTCGAAGAGGCAGCAAGACTTTATAAAGAGGGAAATGTAAAAGAGTCAAAAGTGATTCCTTTCAAACCTGTTTTCCTTAGTAAAGATGTATTTGTAATGGGAGTCTATTTCATTGCGTTCTTCTATCTCGTCTTCTATCATTTTGAATTTGCAATGGATCCAGTCAACTTTGACCCAGCAAATGGACTCAAGACACCAACACATATCTATCCAGAGTGGTATTTCTTGTGGAGTTACGAGATCCTTAGACCATTCTCTACCAATATAGGATTGATAGCATTCGCTATCGCACAAGTTATTTTCCTCACTCTTCCATTTTTGGACAGAAGCCCAAATGTAGCACCAGCAAGCAGAAGAGGTGCGTTTAAGTACTGGTTCTGGTTTATGCTTTTAGATATGATTGTGTTGACATTTATGGGGAAATTACCTCCTCAAGGTATATGGAGTACTGTCGGATTGATAGCTGCATTGATTTTTATGGCCTTATGGATAGCATTGCCATTCATAACCAAAAATGAAAAGAAACTATAAGGAGTAGCGAATGAAAGAATTGAAAATTTTCGGAATAGTAATAGTCTTTACTCTTGTATTGTATTGGGGTGTCGAGCCTTTTGCCCACTCGCAAATGCATAAACATGTAGAGGGCGACGGGTTTGCATATAGTGACCTCAAAGCAGTCACTGTCAAAGGTGATGCAAAAAGAGGAGAAACTCTAGCTGCTGCTTGTATAGGGTGTCACTCTATTGAAGCAAAAAGCATGCCTGCTCCTATGAATGCAGTGGCATCAGCAGAAGCGTATGGTGTTAACCCTCCTGATTTAAGTATGGCGGGTGCATTGTTGGATGAGAAATACTTAACACACTTCTTGCTCAACCCTGCTGAGGTGACAAAGTCTAAACACTTTGCGATGCCTCCAAGTGCAGGTAGCGAACAAGATGCAGCTGATATCGTAGCATATTTGCAATCTTTTGCACCAAAAGAGGTGAAGCCAAAAGAGGCGTATGAGTTTGCTTGTGGACGATGCCATGCAAACAGATATGGTAACTGGACACAGATTGGTGATGTGCCAAAGACAAAATCCAATATCAAAACAGGTGTTGATCTTGATGCACTTAAATTCCAAGGCAATTTGGGCATATACCAAAACAAGCTTGCGGATTATATGGGTAAACTTCCACCTGATCTCTCTATCATCATTAGAGCAAGATCTGAGCATTTCCTAGAGACTTTGATCGAAGATCCTCAATCACAGCTCCCTGGTACTGCAATGCCAAGAGTTGGCGTAACCAAAGAGGGCTTTGAAAAGGTCAGAGAGTATCTTGAAGAGACTGGCGATCCAAGTAAGCCAGCTAGAGAATCTATCGGAAAATGGGTTATCCTATTCTTCGTAGGCTTCACTATCCTAGCGTTCTTTTGGAAAAAAGAGAAGTGGCACGGTCACCACTAAAATGACCAGTCAAGGAGCATAAAAACTCTTTGACACTCACACTAATAGAGGTCAAAATATCTGACCTCTATCTCAAATTTCAAATTTTCCACTTCACAATAAATATGAGTAGTACTAGCACTAAGGCTACCCCAACGAATTAAGCTTTTTTTGGGCATTGTTCATAGGTAGTTCACACTTTAATATCTTAGAAAGAGAGACTATACGCTTTATAAAGTAATTTCTTGCTTGTTTATTGATAAAGAGTGTGTACTACTTTTTGGGGGTTGAGGACGATGCCATACTTTTCTAGTATAACATAAGCATATATTCTTAAATTATCACTCTGATGGCACTCTTTATCTCTTTTTCATCTGCCATAACTACTCCTTTTTTAGATATTATTATAGTTATATAGCCTTAATCTATATCAATGATAGAAATATATTTCATTTATATTCGTTCTATTAATCAAAGTGCAAGATATACTATGCAATACTTATATCTCTTTGCATGCTAGGTCAATTTTATTTGCCAAATAGGGTTTTGTAAAACTTATGAGTTATAAAACGAGATGATATAAAATATTGAGATAACCACTATGGTAAAATCCAAATGTAGAGAGGTAAAATATAGGAGTATAAAGTGAAAACAAAGTATAAATTTTCGACTAGAGAGGAGACCATACAGTCGATAAAGCTTGAGTGTATTCGTCAAGGCTTGATGCTAAATACACAGATAGCATATATTTTGGCTACAGTAGAGTGGGAGACAGCTAGGACTTATAGACCAGTAAGGGAAGTGTATTGGAGGAGCGAGAGGTGGAGAAGTCGATACTTGAAGTACTATCCATACTACGGCAGAGGCTTTGTGCAGTTGACTTGGAAACGAAATTATATGAAATACTCCAAGTTCACAGGTCTGAACTTGATCAAAAATCCAGATATCGCACTTGATCCAAATGTGGCACTATATATACTAGTAGATGGTTTTAGAAGAGGAGCTTTTACAGGTCGCAATATAAAGCAATATATCAATAGAAACAAGACAGATTTCAAAAATGCTCGTAGATGCATAAATGGAATGAACAAAAGCAGACAGATAGCCACGATAGCAAATAGAATATTAAAAACCATATAAAACCATTTTGAAGCTTGAAAACAATGCCAATTTAAAAGCAAGTATTTCAATCTTTTATGGGGTCGCTACAGTCAAAAAACCAAATAAGCCCCATACAAGAGAGCCAATAAAATAGTAGCGATAAAAAAGAGCCGACTAAAGATAGCAAAAAGAGAGAATGTCAAGTATATGCTCAAGCTCCATATGGGCAAAATATGCTCTTTGTATGGCGATGATGGAAGCTCAAAGAGATACGCTAATCCACCATCAAATAGGCTACCTAGCCCTATAATGTGCAATACAATAGAGAGAGGATAGAAGAGTACAAAAGCCAAAGATAGCAGGGGTGACAAGAGTTGCCAGACCGATACCATGCCAAACAGTGCGTGAACTATAGGCTGCATAAAAGTGAAGATACCTATGGGTATATAGAGTATAGAGATAAGCCATTTGCTAGACTCACTACTCCAATGTAGTATAAGATAGATATAGTATACACCAGCTACCGAGAAGTAAAACCCCATAGAGACTATGAGTGCAGGATAGAGTGCTAGGAGTAGTGCCACCACAAAGCCCAATAGTTGGAAACTGATGATCTCTATACCAAGAAGCATTGCCAACCACATCACTATGGTCATAGCATAAGAACGCACCAATGATGGAGGCATGCCTACAAGCCACAGATAGTATCCCAATATAACAAGTGTCAAAAGTCCCATATCTAACAACATCATCCGATATGGAAACCATCTCTGCTGAAGTGGCTTGTAGAGCAGAGAGAGCAACCCATATATGATGCCCCAAAGTATAGTGAGATGGAAACCGCTCAATGCCACTAGATGACTCACCCCAAGAGCTGATATCTTCTCTCTCAACTCTGATGGTATAGCTGTAGCCAAAAATATAGCTTGATAGAGTAGAGTCACATTGTGGTCTGTGTGTTGGGCTGATATGGCATCTGATAGTATGTTTTTTGTACTAGGAGGCACATCGCCTGTTACTTTGAGTCTACTCTTTACATAATAAATACCTAGATAGTCTCGAAAGCTGATACTCTTGTCTGGCATCAATTTGACTCTCACTATTTTGCCTACGATGTTATCTCGTAAATGTGCTGTAGTATAAAAGGGTTTGCCATCTTTACCCTGTAGTTTTAGCACTTCATAGGGGCGATTATTGCCTTTTTTTGTGTATTGGAGTAATACCTTTGCTTTAGTATAATAAAATGGCTTCTGCACAAACTCCAAATAGTGACTATGGAGTAGATAG
>WFMX01000072.1 GCA_015488875.1 Campylobacterota bacterium
ATATAAGGGTGTTGCAGTTTAGCCGAGGTCAGGCGATTGCGATGCATTCCGCTACGCTCCACGCATCACAAATCACCAGATCCCTATCGTCTCTATATGTCCAAAAAGTGGAAATGGATGGGGCATAGCTAATGTAATCCTAAACATACGGAGCTAAAGCACCATGTCCATCGTTTATTTATTAGCACTAAGCTCTAAAGAACTTCGTCAATTAGCACTTCAATATTATCTCTTCTCTCCGTTGAGATCTACTTTTAGTATCCATACATTGCTATCTCTGCTGAGTCGTGATTTTTTGTCTCCCACTATGAGATATCCATCTTTTGTCGATACGATATCATATCCTGCGTCGTCACTCTCACCACCGTATGTATGCTCCCACTTCAGCTTGCCGTTGGAATCTATCTTGAACAAATATAGATCAAAACCATTTCTCCTTGATCTAGCAAAGCTCTCTGACCTACCCACTACCACGAAGCCACCATCAGGACTCTTGGTCACTGCGTAGCCTTGGTCGTCGCGATTTCCACCATAAGTGTTTTGCCATAGAAGCTTACCGCTCTTATCTATCTTGGCTACATAGGCATCATCCCTACTGAGATCGAAGCTATCTGTAGAGCCTACTATAAGGTATCCATCTTTTAGTATCTCTACATCATATGCGACATCATCATCTTTGCCACCATAGGCATTATGCCACACTCGCTCACCCTTTTTGTTGAGCTTGACCAGATAGGCATCGAAATCGCCCTGCCCTATGCTCTCTGTCTTGCCTGCAAATACATATCCATCTCCATCAAATGCTATAGCATTGGCATAATCTTCATCTTTGCCACCATAATAGCCCTTCCAGCCCATAGTGCCATTTTCATCAAGCTCAAATATGAATGGATTGATCTTGGATGCCATGAAGTTGAGATGTCGCTCTGTGCCTGCTATCACTATGCTCTTTCCATCTGTGGCGACACCGTTACCAAAATACTCATCATCTTCATCTCTATAATAGCTCTTTTGCCATACGATATCACCATTTTTATCCAAACGGTTCATATAAAAACTTAGGCGACCATTACCATATGTCTCAGATGATCCTACAAATATAAAATCATTACCATACTTGACGATATCTTTGATATCCTCATCATCATCGCCACCATATACTTTTGACCATAGTTTTTTACCACTATTGTCTATCTTGATGACATAAGCATCAAAATCCCTATGATGAGAGAAGCTTTTACTCTTGCCAGCAACTATATATCCATCTGCTACCTTGACAACACTCCTAGCCACATCATCCTCTTTGCCCCCAAATGTCTCATCGAAAGTGACAGATGGCTGAGAAGCGACAAGCAACGCAGTTGTAGATAGTATCCCCAATAGTTTCACATACATGATAATCTCCTATCTCTATTTGTATAGATTAAATATGATTAATGATAATATAATTTGACTTAAGATATAGATATTATCAATTGACTGAAAATTACTATTTTTTCTTTTTGCCCATTTTCGGTATCTTGTGTGGGAAAAGGGCTCTTATATTATCTGTCATAATGCACCAGGTACTCTTCTCATCTTCACTTAGTACTTTCAATCCTGTGTCTGGCATCATTGCCCTAGCATTATCCATCAATACTGGGATAAAAAATAGCGACACAAGGGTAGCAGCCATACTTCCAAAGATCAGTGCTATACCTAGACCACCAAATATCGGATCTGTCGCAAGAAGTAGACTCCCCAATATGATAGCAACTGCTGTAAGCATAATGGGTTTAGCTCGTGTGGCTGTGGCTATGGCTATAGCTCTCTTCTTCTCCATGCCCTCACCTGCTATGAGTGAACGAGAAAAGTCGATCAACAGAAGTGAACTTCTAGCACTGATACCCATAAGAGATATAAACCCTATCAGAGAAGTAGCCGTCAAGAAGAAGTTGGTATCTGTAAAGAATAGCTGTATCTTGTCCGTCACCCAATGACCTACAATCACCCCTATGATTGAGAGGAAGCTACCTATCAGCACTATGCCACTCAATGCAAAGGATTTGTAATATACAACTATGAGCAGAAACATCAATACAAGTGCAGCTATAAATGCACCTCCAAGGTCACGAAATGTATCGAGAGAGACTTTCATCTCTCCATCCCATCTCAGAAGCATCTCCTCTCCACTCTTCTTGTCTACAAGATTGAGGTCAAACATATATGTAGTAATACCAGGTACTTTTGTGATATTGTAGTCTACGGACAACTGCTCTATCATCTTGTCTCTAGCCTCTAGCAATGGATAGACTTGGCTCACCATATCGCACTCTGCTGTGATAGTCACCATATTTTTGAGATTTTTCCTATATATAGTCGGACTTGATGGTATAGACTCTATGGTTACGATCTCACTTAGTGGTACCATCATCCCCATATTATTCATAAGCTTTAGTGATGATAGCTTATCTAGGATAGATATCTTGGAGTCAAACTCTATCATCCTTGAGCGATCATTTAATCTTACAAAGATAGGTATCTGGTCTTGTTGATTTCGCGTATTTTTGACTGCTACTGGCATACCCTTGAATGCTAAGTATATGATCTGATTGACTTGATCTACACTTAGACCACTTCTGATGATCTTCTCTTTGTCGGGCACGAGATCAAACTTGGTATAGAGATCATCTTGCATGATATCTATATCTACTAGCCCTTCTGTCTGCTCTAGCATGAGTGCGGCTTTTTTCGCTGTATCACGAAGTAGAGCATCATTTTTTCCATATAGCTCTATCACTATAGTCGCTAGCGTAGGTGGACCTGACGGCATCTCTGTAAATCTGATAGATGTATTGGGTGAGATTTTGCCACACTGTTTGTTGATCTCTGGTCGCATCCTATGCACCATCATGTATGATGGCTCATCTCTATGGTGCTTATCTGTCAAATTTATGGCGATCTCTGCTTGACTTTTGAGCATTTTAAATGCAGAACCCTTGACAAGACCAGCATAGTCTAGTGGGGCCCCTTGACCTAGATAGACCTCCATATCTGTCACCTCTTTCTCATTTTTGAGATAGTCCACGATACAGCTTGTCACACTTCTAGTGTTCTCTATGGAGGCATTGGTAGCAGTATCCACATATATAGTGAATGTGTTTGCACTCTTTCCTGGTAACATCTTTGCCAAGACTAGTTTCGTAGGTATCATCATCACTGCACCTATCATAGATAGTATCACTATGCCTGTCACTATCCATTTATTGCGAGGGGAGTTTATGATATTGTATATAAGATTTTCCATCTATCAATGCCCTCCTTTGTCAAATTTGATAAGTTTTCGTGCCAAATATGGAGCAAACACATACGCCACAAAGAGCGAAACCCCTAGTGCCACAGGTACATTGAGCGGTATAGGCTTCATAAACTGCCCCATCATACCACCGACAAATGCCATAGGTATCATGGTAAGCATAATAGC
>WFMX01000073.1 GCA_015488875.1 Campylobacterota bacterium
ACATTAGACTAGACAGAGGCTTTGTCTATTTTGCTGCTGTGATTGATTGGCATAGCCTAAGGTATTTGATGATATGGATTTGTTACTACAAAGTAGCATAATTAGGTGGAGTAAGGAAAGTTGTTTTGCTGGTCTTGACAAAAGGGGCATTATATCACATGAAAGAAGACACACTGATAGATAATTACCCTCCGTTCACTCCTGCTTTTGGTATAGGTAATGGACATGCTCAGACACTATACCCTGCACTATATCGAAAGCAGATAGCTCCTCAGATAGAGGAGGAGAGATTTGAGCTTGATGATGGGGATTTCGTAGATTGTTTTTGGCACAAGAGAGGCGATATAGAAAGTAGCAAAGGTATCGTCGTACTCTTTCATGGTCTCGAAGGATCATTTAACTCTCCATATATACAAGGTATGATGAGACGCTTAGGAGATGATGGCTATAGCTCTGTGCTTATGCACTTTCGTGGCTGCTCTGCTGAAGACAATCGCCTGCACTACTCATACCATAGTGGCAAAACTGATGATGCCAAAGCTTGGATAGAGGAGTTGGTGGCTAGATATCCAGATAGTGATATACACACTATAGGATATTCACTAGGTGGCAATATGATGCTGAAGCTACTCGGCGAATATGGTGACACCACACCCATCAAATCAGCCATATCCATATCTGCACCTCTGAGGCTAGATGTATGTGCCGACCGCATAGATAGAGGCTTTTCAAGGATATATCAAAAGCATTTAATGAGAAGCTTGACAAAGAGACTCACTCAGAAGTATCAAACACATGATATGGAGAGCCATATAGGCATAGATGTAGATACTGTAAAGAGTCTCCATACATTTTGGGAGTTTGATGATGTATATACCGCCAAAGTCAATGGCTTCTCGTCAGCACAAGAGTACTATAAGGCATCTAGTGCCATAGGATATCTGAGAGACATCACTACACCCACCCTCATCATACAAGCATTAGATGACCCATTCATGACCCCAGAGATATTGCCCACAAAGGAGGAGATATCCCCATCTGTAGAGTTGGAAATATATCCTCACGGTGGACATGTCGGCTTTGTGTCAGGTACTATACGGAGACCTTTTTACTGGCTAGAAGGTAGGATAAGTAGCTTTTTACTATTGTCTATATCGTTGGGGTAGCCTTATCTCTATAGATTCCCCTCAAATACCCTAATAGGGTCTCCTCTCTCTACTCTCTTGCCACTACTCCAACGACTCTGTTGAGATTGCTTTTTGTTTTGCTGATGAAGTAGTGAAGCTTTGTACTCTAGTCTTTTAAATGCAATTTGTCTGTTTTGGTTTTGACTCCGCTGATCGTAGCTGATAGCCTCTATGGAGAGGGGAGGGTAGATAGCTCTTACACCACTCTCTGTAGTGTTTACTTTTTGCCCACCCTTTTTTGGGCTTCGCATCGTCTGATATATCACCAAATCTTTATCTACACAAAGAGTCACTATCTCATCATAACATTTGAGCGAAAAGTACCAATTTTTCCTTTTGTGACGAGGGCGAAATGGGCTTGTGGCTCGCCATAGTAATGTACCCTCTAAGGTAGTAAATCTATTATCGTCACTACGCAACAGAATAGAGCTATAGCCTCCATAGCCACTATCTTTCAACTCTATCACTTCAAAAGCATAATCCTCATCTCTTAGCCATTTCAAAAACCGCCACAATGCTCTGCAGACTTCAGCTATGCCGTTGCCACTACTGATATGCACCAACATCATGACTCCTTGTAAGTGAGAATTGGGCGAAAAGATGCGATAACGGTCGCCAATCCAGCATCTACTAAATCTCCTATGACAACATCTATATTTTTGTATGCTTGTGGTGCCTCCTCGTAGAGTAGTTTGCTATCACTACATATGACACGAGAGCCTATGGCTGTGCGAGTGAGCTGTGATTTGCTGAAGCGGTTGCGGAGTTTGGCTTGGACACTGCTCCTCTCCCACTTGCGACCTGCACCGTGAGCTAGCGAATGGAGAGAGTCCACCGTATCGGCAGTAGGCTTCACTAGATAACTCAAGCTCCCTCTACTCCCTGCGATGATGACGGCTCCTCTGTCGGTAGGCGTAGCACCTTTGCGATGTATCCATACCCCATTGTGGGTGCTTATGGAGTTGTGTGCGGTGTCGCTGATGAGCTTGGGTGAGACATCTATTTTTATAGCCTTTAAAAGTCTGTGAGCTATCTCTGCACGGCTCTGCTTTGCATATATGATAGCTTGGTCGTGTTTTTTCAGGTACTCCTGAGTCACTCTAGCCTCTATATCTAAGCCCTCATTTGGCTTATAGCCACCTGCTACAGAGTCAAAAGTAATCTGCCCATAAGCCCTAGAGCCACTATGCACAAGCACAAATAGCGACTCCTTACTCATCTCCAATACTTCAAAAGACTCATTGTCTTCGACCTTGTTTAGACGATGAAGCTCTGCGAAGTGATTTCCTTTGCCAATACTTCCGAGGTGGTAGCCCAAATGTGGCATATCTACCTCTATATCATCAAGAGTATTGATCCTATTGAGATGCTTTACAAATCTATCTACTTTTATCTTATTGCTCTTGATGCCTACCTCATATAGACTCATACCACAGCCAATATCTCCACCTATAAGATGAGGATATATCCTCTCTTTTGTACTTAAAGCCATGCCATTAGGGACATTACCTACGCTCAAATCGGGTAAGCCCACCACATTTATCACTCCTCCGTAAGAGCCAATCTGTATGAGCGAATCAACACTCCTGCTATCTATCCAATTTTTTTCTGAAGCTATTATCTTCAAATTGTTCATCTATTTTCCTATTAATTTTACATTTCTCTATTTGCAATCTCTCTTCGTTTTGTCCTGTTCGTTTAGTAGTCATCATCATATACTCCTCTTTTTTGATATGAGTATAGTATACTATTTTTGTGACATATTTTGTCCGATGAAAAAGTTATGGGTAGTCTGCGTATATCTAATTCTGCCAAGCCTGTCGAAAAATCCCCATCAACTCACTCAATCCATTTCCACTATTTGGATATATAGAAACGATAGGGGTCTGGTGATTTGCGATGCGTGGAGCGTAGCGGAATGCATCGCAATCGCC
>WFMX01000074.1 GCA_015488875.1 Campylobacterota bacterium
AAGCTGTGTCCCCGCATAATGATCGTTCGCCCTCGACTGTAGCATAACGGTGTTGCAGTTTAGCCGAGGTCAGGCAATTGTGATGCATTCCGCTACGCTCCACGCATCACAAATCACCAGACCCCTACCGTCTCTATATATCCAAAAAGTGGAAATGGATTGAGTGGGTTGATGGTATTTTTTTGACAGGCTACACCTGACCTCGGCTGTAGCATAACGGTGTTGCAGTTTAGCCGAGGTCAGGTTATTCATGATGCATTCCGCTACGCTCCACGCATCACAAATCACCAGACCCCTATCGTCTCTAACTGTCAAACTTCTAACTTCTAACCTCATTCATCCAATCTTGCATCTTCTCTATCTGCTCTATGGTTCTTTTGGTAGCTGTACCACCCTCTGAATCTCTAGCATTCATAGATGCTCGATTATCTAGTAGCTCTATTACCCCATCACCTATCCTCTCGTCTATACTTTGCAACTCAGCCAAAGAAAGCTCTGATATATCTACGCTATTTTGCTCTGCTAAGTTCACGACATTGCCTGTGATGTGATAAGCATCTCTAAATGGCATACCTGCTTCTCTCACCAAATAATCCGCCAAATCTGTAGCACTCAAATGTCCTATCATACAAGCTCTTTGCATCTTTTCATCATTGATAGTCATATCCGATATCATCTCATCTAGTATCTGTAGAGATAGAGTAGCCGTCTTGACAGAATCAAATACCCCCTCTTTGTCCTCTTGCATATCTTTATTGTATGCTAGCGGTAGCCCCTTCATGACTGTGAGTAGTGCTATGAGATTGCCATTGACTCGTCCTGTCTTGCCTCGTAGGAGTTCTGGTATATCTGGGTTTTTCTTTTGTGGCATGATAGATGAGCCTGTAGCGTGTCTGTCTGATAGTGTGACCCAACCAAACTCACTAGATGACCATAGTATAAGCTCTTCGCTAAGTCTGCTTATGTGCATCATCATAGTAGAGATATTGAAGAGCATCTCAAGGGCGAAATCTCTATCACTAACTGTATCTAGGCAATTGAGAGTGGGTGATTTGAAGCCCAATTTATCAGATGTGATCACGCGTGAGATAGGATGAGGAGTACCTGCAAGAGCAGCACAGCCTATAGGTGAGTAGTCGTTTCTATCATAAGAACTCACAAATCTCTCATAATCCCTCTTGAGCATACTAGCATATGCCATCAAATGATATCCGAAGTTTATAGGCTGTGCATGTTGCAGATGTGTCATACCTGGTAGCATCACCCCTACGCTCTCTTTGGCTCTCTCCATCAAAGTCTCTATATTTTGCAAGATAAGCTCTGCTATGGTTTTGGTATTTTTCTGCACAAAGAGCCTAAAGTCAAGTGCCACTTGGTCATTACGACTTCTTGCGGTATGTAGCCTTTTGCCTGCATCTCCTATCTTATCTGTAAGTCGCCCCTCTATCGCCATATGGATATCTTCATCATCTCCATCTAGTAGAAACTCCCCTGACTCTATCTCGCCTAGTATCTCTAGTAGCCCTGACTCTATCTTCGTGTAATCATCACTACTTATGATACCCTGCTGACTTAGCATATATGAGTGAGCTATAGATCCTTCTATATCTTCTCTATAAAGTATCTTGTCAAATGGTAGTGAATTGTTCAGCTCTTGCAACAATCTCGAACTCTTTTGTGATATCCTAGCGGATGCTATCTTTTTGGACATTTTATCTCCTGCTCTGTTATATTACTATGGTGTTGATGGCTTCTATCTCTTTGATGAGTTTAGCCAAATCGTTTAGTTCTATCATATTTGGTCCATCACTTAGTGCTATAGATGGGTCGAAATGCGTCTCAAAGAAGAAACCATCTACACCGACCGCAGCCGCTGCTCTGGAGAGGTATGGTACAAACGAGCTGTCACCGCCACTACTACTGCCACCTGAAGCTGGCATCTGTACAGAGTGAGTAGCATCAAATACCACAGGGGCATACTCACGCATGATTTTCAAGCCTCTCATATCTACTACTAGATTGCCATACCCAAAGCTACTGCCCCTCTCTGTGAGCCATACGCCATATTTCTTTGCATCTGCATAGTTGACTTCACTATCACAACCTCTAGTTTTTAGTACTTTACCAACGGAGTGTTTCATAGCTTGCGGTGCTAAAAACTGCCCTTTTTTGATATTGACTATAGCAGGAGTATTGGCTGCTGCTACTAGCAAATCTGTCTGCCTAGAGAGAAACGCTGGTATCTGAAGTACATCCGCTACCTCTGCTACTGTAGAGGCTTGTGATGACTCATGTATATCCGTGAGTATCTTGTACCCAAACTGCTCTTTGACCTCTTGAAGGAGCTTTAGCCCTTCATCTAGTCCTGGTCCTCTAAAGCTATCTAGGCTAGTTCTATTTGCTTTGTCAAAACTAGCCTTGAAGTAGAAATCTTTGGTGCAATCTTCATGATACTCCATCAACGACTCTGCTATCTTGAAGACTACAGCTCTACTCTCTATGACACAAGGTCCTGCTATCAATATCATCATATTACCTTCAATTAGAGACCCTGCAAAGCTCATCGGAAACAATGGACACGGTGCTTGAGTTTCCGTAAATTAGGGAGAGGTCAAAGCCATCTCGCCCAAAAAAGGCTTACTGCATCATCGAAGCCAAAGTAGCACTTCCGAGTTTTGCAAGAACTCTATTATCTTTTTGTGTGATTATATCAAAAAAGGCTCAATATAGAGTAATAAACCTCCTAAAATAGATATATAATGTGCTACAATAAAGACTATGAATCCTACTTGTATCAAAATAGAGTACTACTCTAACCATACTACTATATATGCTTCAGGTGATTGGACTATACATAATGTGCCAAAAATCGATAGAGTACTTAAGGGCTTTTCGTGTCATCGTAGATTGGTGTGGGATTTTTCTGCTGTGAGTAGTTTCGATAGCTCTGGTATACTGCTCTTTATGGGGTATCATGATAAGTTTTTGTCTCACTGCAGGGTAGAGGTGGTGGGGTACACCAAAGCCCAAGAGAGGATGTTTAGATTGCTTCTCGCTCACAAGGTTGATGATCTCATACCCAAAGTGGAGAGAGGGTTATTCTACAGCATCGGTAAAAATACAGTCTCATCGTACGATGTCTTCGTGAAATTTGTCAACTTCACAGGCTATATAATGGTGGCTTTCCTCAGATACTTTACACATCCTAAAAACATCAGAATCAAAGAGATAGTCTATTATATGGAGCGGTCAGGTGTCGGTGCTTTGTTTATCATCGCATTGACATCATTTCTAGTAGGTATGGTGATCTCGTATCAGAGTGCAGTAGAGTTGGCGAAGTTTGGTGCAGATATATTTATAGTAGATTTGGCAGGCATATCGATCACTAGAGAGCTAGCACCACTCATTACAGCCATAGTAGTGGCAGGCAGAAGTGGCTCGGCGTATACAGCTCAGATAGGTGCTATGAAGATCACAGAGGAGATATCTGCTATGCGTACTATGGGCTTCGACCCTTACTATTTTCTCATACTGCCTAGGATGATTGCGTTGATGATATCTCTACCGCTTCTTATATTTTTTGCGGATATGATGGGGATAGCAGGAAGTATGCTCGCATCATATTTGGAGTTGGGTATCTCGTCACATCAATTTCTAAATAGGATGCAAGAGGTGTTGGATATCAAACATTTCTGGATAGGTATCGTCAAGGGACCATTTTTTGCTATGCTTATAGTGATGATAGGGTGTTTTAGGGGTCTACAAGTGACAGATGACACAGAGAGCATAGGGTATCAGACTACTGCGAGTGTAGTCAACTCTATATTTTTTGTCATAGCTTGCGATGCACTATTTTCTATACTCTTGACAAAGTGGGGACTCTAGCATGAAAAGTGAAGTGATAAAAGCTAGAGACATAGTGACAAGTTTTGGTGAGACAGTTATACATGATAAGCTTAATCTCACTGTAAACAGAGGTGAGATATATGGCATACTAGGAGAGAGCGGATCGGGCAAGACACTACTGCTCAAAGAGATGATAATGCTACACAAGCCTACTTCGGGTCATATAACTATACTAGGTAATGAACTCTCAAATATTGATTATCAAAACGCACAGAAGCTTCGCAGGGAGTGGGGTATTTTGTTTCAGTTTGGTGCATTGTTTACATCTCTGACTGTAGCTGAAAATATAGAACTACAGCTCAAAGAGTATACAGATATAGACAAGAGGATGAGAGATGAGCTTGTGAAGACTAAGATAAGTATGGTAGGGCTACCCATAAGAGCGGGTGGGTTATATCCATCAGAGCTGAGTGGTGGCATGATCAAGAGAGCTGCACTAGCTAGGGCATTGGCTATGGATCCAAAGCTACTCTTTTTGGATGAACCTACATCAGGGTTGGATCCTATAGGTGCTAGAAATTTCGATAGTCTCATACTAGAGCTTAAAGAGCTTTTGGGTATAACGGTAGTGATGATCACTCATGACCTTGATACTATATACTCTATAGTGGATCGTTTTTGTGTATTGGCAGACAAGCATGTCGTAGCGGAAGGAACTTTAGAGAGTGTCATAGAGGCTGATCATCCATTTGTAGAGAGATTTTTCAAGAATGATTATGCCAAGAGGAGATTAGAATATGGGGGTAGATAGATATGTATAGTAGGGTCAGCTACACCCTTATAGGGGTTTTTGTGATTATCTTCTCATTGGGCATAGTATATTTTGCATTTTGGCTAGGTGGCAAAGGCGACGATGAAAACAACAAAATATATATGCTACGGATGAGAGAGTCTATATCTGGATTATCCAAAGATTCGGGAGTGAAATTAAAAGGGGTCAATATAGGAACTGTCAAAGATATAAGAGTCAGCCCCAAAAATATAGAAGAGGTGGAGATATTGCTTAGTATAGATAAGAATATACCCATCAAAGAGGATATGCGAGGTGTAGTCAAAATGTTTGGCTTGACAGGCTTGTCCTATATAGAGATAACTGGTGGTAGCAATAGTGCCAAAAACATAGAGCCAAAAGATGGAGATATACCACTGATCAAATCTGGCGAATCTATGCTCGTAGATTTGGAGTCGAGACTCAAAAATATATCCGATAAATTGGTCGATATACTAGATAGAGGTGACAAGCTACTGTCTGATGACAATATCAAAAATTTCTCAGATGTATTGAGCAATACAAACAAAATGACAGCCAAAGGCGTAGCTGTCGAGGATAAAGTAAATTCGCTGATGACAGAGGTCAACACCACCATCAAAGACTTCAGAGTTTCGTTTGATAAGCTAACCAAAGGGTATGATGAGCTAGCATCCAATCTCAACAGTGAGATACCACCACTCACAAAGAGCATCAAGCAGACATCGGAAAATATAGATAGACTATCCATAGAGATAGAAAAGACAGTCAAGAGAGGAGATTATGATTTCAAGAAAATCCTCCAACCATCTATAAATGACATACAATCTCTCTCCAAAGAGTTAGAGAAGCTGACGAGAGAGCTACGGCAGAGTCCTAGCGATGTGCTATTCAAATCCAGAAGCAGTAGAAGGGGACCAGGAGAATGAATATAGTATTTAAAAGTTTATCCATAGTTGTATTTACTATCATTATAAGTGGATGCACTACAAAGGGTGAGCCTATGGTGACATATACAATAGATCCAGACATGAAGGTATCTCAAATCAGTAGCAGTCCATATAGAGATAGTAGCGTAAAAGTATCATACCCTACAGATATCAGAGGTAAATCTAGTAGTTCCATATACTACTCATACAGTGATACAGAGGAGGGGAACTACCAAAATGCCTCTTGGGGAAGCAATAGCAGTCAACTTTTGGCATATACTGTTATGCGTGCCTTGGAGCAGGGCAAGGTCTTTGGGTCTACTATAGATTATCGTTCTGTTGCAAATGTCGACTACATATTAGAGAGTGAGGTTTATCAGTTCTATCATAAGGTACGCAAAGATCTATCGTTATCTATAGTATCTATACGATTTGACCTCATAGATTCATCTACTAGTGAGCTAAAGAAGAGCAAAAAGTTTAGCTATAAAGTGGCTACAGAGAGTACTGATGCCAAAGGTTATGTCGAAGCTACCAACAAGGCACTAGAGAGATTGTCCAGAGATATAGTCAAATGGCTAGGGAGGAGGTAGAGTATGTCAAGTATCATATTTGGACCTATACAGTCACGAAGATTTGGTAAATCACTAGGCATAGACCTGAGTCCATCTACCAAGCAGTGCAATTTTGACTGCCTCTACTGCGAGCTAGAGCCTGCCGACACAATGGATAGCTATAGCGATATCGTACCTGTCGATGATGTCATATCTGCACTAGAGAGTGCCATAGTGAAGCATACCCCAGTAGATTTCATCACACTTACGGCCAATGGCGAACCTACCCTATATCCGCACCTCTCAGAACTCATAGATAGGATAGATGCTCTGAAGGGAGAGACCAAAACACTCATACTTAGTAACGGTAGCACCATATCTGATGATACCGTAGCAGATGCCCTGCTCAAACTCGATGTGGTCAAGCTCTCACTTGATTGCGCGAGTGACCGTTGTATGCACAAGCTTGACCGCTCTCATAAAGGTATAACGATAGAGAGTATAATGGATGGGATGCTAAAGTTCAAATCCAAATACGAGAAACCTCTCATCATAGAGACACTTTTTGTAAAGAATATCAATGATAAGCAGATAGAGATAGAGATGTTAAATGAGTTTTTGTCAAAGCTTCAACCGACACGGATAGATATCGGTACCATAGATAGACCGCCAGCATATAGAGTAGAGTCACTTACATATGATGAACTTTTGGAAGTTTCGCAAATGTTTGATAGTTCACTACCCATATATATATCTTCACGCAAGAGGGTTGACTCATCTCCGCAATCATATAGCAAAGATGAGATACTCCACACGCTAAAGAAACGACCACTAAGTGATGATGATATAGAGATACTCTTGGATATAGAGAGCAAAGAGAGGCTAAAAGAGTTGATTTCGGATAAAAAAATAGATATTTTGTCAAATAGTGGCATAAATTTCTACACTTTCGCCAAAAACTCTTGACATTTAAAAACATTCCTGCTAAAATACCGCCACGAAACAAGCTAACGCTTATTTCAATCTGTTCCGAATTAGCTCAGCGGTAGAGTAGGTGACTGTTAATCACTTGGTCGCTGGTTCGAATCCAGCATTCGGAGCCACTACATATTATCCAATCTTTTACTAAATAAATCACATTAAATCAAAATTTACGCTATAATAAAACTCAAACAATATTGATGTTGAGAATGTCTATTTTGTATTGACTTTAGACATACTAAGCTTTGACACCAAAAAGCATAACGACAACAATACCTATAATGGAGCATCAGATGAGAACTCTACATCAGACAAGTATGATCGAGAGACGAAG
>WFMX01000075.1 GCA_015488875.1 Campylobacterota bacterium
CAAAACCAATGTCCCCTAACTGTATCGTTTCTATATATCTATAGCCGAGGTCAGTCACCCAAAAGCAAAACCACTCATCTTATGCGGGGACACAGGTTTCATTCGCTTCGCTCACAAAACCAATGTCCCCTAACTGTATCGTCTCTAAGATGGGGTGAATTTATGGTGCTTTTTGACAGCCTATGACAGCTCTTTAGAGCGAAGCCTTAAGTCCGTACATATAGCTATGTATAGATGAGATACTTTTATTGGTAAGGTTTTCTATGAAAGCTTCTACTTTGTCTCTCTTTTTCCATACAGGTTTTTGCACTTTTGCTAACGCTTGCAACTCTTTTTTGGCACTACTCTTGATGCCGATACTGTCTATTAGACCTACGCTTTTGGCTCTTTGGGCTGCAAATATATGTGCATCAGCATATGCTTTTGAATTGTTGATATCTAAGCCTCTAGCTTTGGCTACATCGCTTACAAATAGTTGATATGTATCTGTTGTGAGTCTCTCTAACTCTGCTCTCTCTTGTGCTGTCCACTTGCGAAACGGTGTACCTGCTTGCTTGTATGTCCCTTGCTGCACTATCTGTGGTTTGACACCTATCTTGTCCATCAGTTCTTTGACATTTGCACTCTCCATGATGACACCTATAGAGCCTATGATTGCACCAGGGTTGGCTATGATTTTGTTGGCATATATAGAGCTATAGTAGCTACCGCTAGCCATGATACCTGATGCATATGCTATGACAGGCTTTTTCTTCTTTAGCTCTCTGATAGCATAGGATATCTCTATGGATGGGGCTACTGCTCCTCCTGGGGAGTTGACCGTGAGGAGTACGCCCTTTATCTTCTCATCATTTTGAGCTTTCTCTATCTCTTTGACTATGATATCACTATTCATGATCGTTCCTGAGAGCTTGATCTCTTGGAGGTTTGCTGGGTCTGACGACTCCTCTTTGGGTGAAAATACCACTACTACTATGAGTAAAAAGATCATACCCATAAAGTGTTTACCTATCCATTGAATGATATTGCTTATCGTTTTGAACATATAATTATCCTTTTTTATATACTATTTTCTACTTGTTGTATCCAATAGTTCATTATCCTCTGCTCTGCCTTGAGAGTAGTGCTGAGACCGTGACCAGGGTAGAGTGTGTAGTCATCTGCTATCTGATAAGCTTTTTGTAAGCTTGCTACCATATCCTCTCCGCTAGAGTATGGAAAATCCCATCTGCCTATAGACTGCTGAAATAGAAAATCTCCACTGAACCAAACATCACCTATCTCTATGATACTACATCCTGGTGTATGACCAGGGAAATGACGAAACTTTATCTTTGCCCCACCTATATCGACTACCTCATCACCCTCTACGAGGTAGTCCGCCTTGCTAGGTGGTGTCCCTTGCCCAAATGGATCTTTCTCTAGCATAAAAGCATCATCTTTGGGTGTATATATAGGTATCTTGAGCTTCTCTTTCAACTCTGCATTACTCCAAACATGGTCGAAATGCCCATGAGTATTGAGTATAGCTATAGGATCTGTACTATTTGCTACTACCCATTTGCTAGCATCAATACCAGGATCTATGATGAGATCTCTAGCTCTCCCATCTATATCTATCGTCACTATATAGCAGTTGGTTTGATATGTACCCATCGGTTGGATCTTTATCTGCATGCTCTATTATCTCCATAATTCTATTTTGTTTGACCAATATAAATCAAAATAATTGTATCCAAAATTTGATATAGATAGATTATTATAGAGGCAATTTGTACGATAAATCACATTATTATGATATTTTAGATAAAATCGCATATAACTTAAGAGATTTAACACATATTGAGGACAGATGAAACATTTAGAAGATAAGATAACTCAAGCATCAAACCTTGAGTCTTTGGAGAAGATACGCGTAGAGCTGTTTGGTAAAAAAGGGGCTTTGGCTGCTGAGTTTGCAAAGCTCAAAGATATCCCAGGACCTGAAAAAAAGGCTTTTGCTGAGGGACTCAACAAAAGCAAAGCCGCACTTCAAGCCGTATTTGACAAGCAGTATGAGATACTAAAAGCCAAAGAGATAGAGGCTATGCTAAAGAGTGAAGAGATAGATGTATCACTCTATGGTAATGTAGCTCAAAAAGGGGCTTTACATCCTGTGATGGAGACTATGGATAAGATCATAGACTATTTTGTAGCTATGAACTTTGCCGTAGAGAGTGGACCTATGGTGGAGGATGATTTCCACAATTTTGAAGCACTCAATCTACCCAAATACCACCCAGCAAGAGATATGCAAGATACATTTTATTTCAATGATGGAGGGCTTCTTCGTACACATACATCACCAGTACAGATAAGGACAATGCTACAGAGCAAGCCACCTATACGAATGATAGCACCTGGATCGGTATTTCGTCGTGATTATGACTTGACACATACACCTATGTTTCACCAAGTCGAGGGGCTAGTAGTAGATGAAGAAGGTAAGGTAAGTTTCGCAAATCTCAAGTCTATCTTGACAGATTTCTTACACCATATGTTTGGTGATGTGGAAGTGAGATTTAGACCTAGCTTTTTCCCATTCACGGAGCCGTCTGCTGAAGTAGATATCAGTTGTATATTTTGTAAAGGTGATGGCTGTAGAGTCTGCTCACATACAGGCTGGCTAGAGGTTTTGGGCTGTGGTATAGTAGACCCCAATGTCTTCAAATCGGTAGGATATGAGGGCGTTAGTGGTTATGCGTTTGGTTTGGGGGTAGAGAGATTTGCTATGTTGATACATCAGATACCAGATCTTCGTTCGCTATTTGAGGGAGATATTCGTTTGTTGGAGCAGTTTAGATGATAGTTACTAGAGGTTGGTTGAGTGAGTTTATAGATTTAGAAGATATCTCAGATGAGAAATTATACGAGACATTTAACTCTATAGGGTTAGAGGTAGATAGTATAAAGAGAGTCGATATACCTAGCAAAGTAGTGGTAGGTAAGATCATATCATGCCAAAAGCATCCAGATGCAGACAAGCTAAATGTATGCCAAATAGATGTAGGTAGTGGTACTCGTCAGATAGTATGTGGTGCAGCCAATGTAGTAGATGCTGAGTTTGTCGCAGTAGCTATGATCGGTGCTACACTTCCTGCTGATTTCGAGATCAAATTTGCTACACTTCGTGGTGTAGATAGTGAGGGCATGGTCTGTGCTTCTAGTGAGATAGGTTTGCCTAGTATGGGTAAGGGCATCATGATATTAGACGATAGTATAGGTGAGTTAGAGGTAGGTAAAGAGCTTCGCCAATATGACAAAATAAACGATACCATCATAGAGCTAGAACTTACTGCCAACAGGGGTGATTGCCTAAGTATACACGGTGTGGCTAGAGATCTTAGTGTAGCATTCAACAAAGAATTGAAACATATTGAATACAAAGATATAGCGACAGAGAAACTTGGGATAGCTAGAGTAGCTGATCTTAGAATCAAGGGCGAAATAGATGCAAATCTATGCTATAAGTTAGCAATAACTGAAGACTTTAAATCTCAAATACTCATAGATTTGAGATTGGCAATGGTAGGTGTAGAGCTTGATGGAATATTGGCAAATATACTCAACTACTCTACGCATGCTACAGGTGTCATATTGAGAGCATATGATGCTAAAAGTATCTTAGGAGATAGCGACAAGATGCTACTGCAAGTATATTCCGAAGAGAAAGGCATAGTATCCATAAGCAGTAATGACAATATCCTCTCGATAGTCGGTGTCAATCAGAATGATGCAGTAGTAGCAGGCGATAGTAGCACTATGCTATTACTAGAGTCTAGCTATATAGATCCAGATATTTTGGTAGAAGCTATATCGCAAACAGATATGCAAAAAGATGATTTTTATTATAAAACATCAAGGGGTAGCGAATCTGACTTAGCATCTGGTATGTCATATCTATCCAATCTATTGAGCGTAGATGATAGCTACAGATACTATGAGGGCCATCTCTCTGTAGAGTCAAAATGGGAACCTACACATATATCTGTAGATAGCAAAGAGATATCTCTACTCATCGGTCAAGAGATAGAGCGAAATAAGATCATCACCATATTGAAAAATTTGCAATTTGGAATGAAAGGCAGGGAAGATAATAAATTTACTGTCACAGTCCCTAGATTTAGACATGATATCAAAAATATACAAGATATCACAGAAGAGATAGTCCGTATCATTGGTATCAACAACATAGATGCTAAGAGATTATCGTTTGTAGAGTCCAATAGATTGACAGATACGACAAATAGATATCTATTTAAAAAATCACTAAGAAATAGAGCTGTATCGGCAGGTTTGTATGAGAATGTGAGTTATCTATTTAGCCATAGAGATACACTATTGAAGTATGGATTTGATGTGGTTGATGAGAAGCTAGATCTAGCCAACCCTATAGCAGAAGATCTCAATACACTTAGAACTACTCTACTTCCAAATCTCTTAGATGCAGCAAAAAGAAATGTAAACTACAATGAAAAATCCATAGGACTCTTTGAGATAGGTGCTATGTTTGATAGCCAAAGAGAGCAAAGAGAGGTTCTATCTGTACTATTTAGTGGTCAAAATGCTACAGAGAGCGTCTTAAATAGTGGCAAACCTAAGATGATAGATTTCGGCTCTTTTGTCCAAAAATTAGGTTCTATTATCGGTGAGTTTTCTTTGGTTAAATGTACTCAATCCAATGGTCTCATACACCCTTATCAATCTGCTGATATCATCTATAGAGGTCAAAAATGTGGATATCTAAGCAAATTGCACCCAGTAGTACAAGAGGAGTATGGTATAGAAGATACATTTATAGCTCAGATAGATATGGATAGTCTACTCCCTATACATATAGATGTCACGCCTATATCTAAATTTCAAGGTGTCTACAAAGATCTTAGTGTAGTAGTAGATAGCTCCCTTCCGTATAGCGAAGTGGATAAAGAGATATCATCACTAGAGTTAGAGATACTAAAGAGATGGTATCCTGTAGATATATATAGCGATGAGTCTCTAGGAGAGAAGCAGAGCTTGACTATAAGATTTTATATTCAGTCAATGCACAAGACGCTTCAAGATGAGGATATAGAGGAGACTATCTCAGCTATTATGGATAGATTGGAGCAATCATGCCAAGCAACACTACGATAGATAGTGTCAGAGTCAAGCCTGCAAAGATAGGGTTTGATCTAGATTGCGATGATATAGCACCTGACAAATCTATATCTCATAGATGTGCTATGTTTTCATTGCTTAGTGATGGGGTGTCCCACATTAGCAATTTCTTGCAAGGAGAAGATACGCTCAATTCACTCAATATAGCCCAACAGCTAGGTGCAAAAATACAAAGAGATGGTGGAGATGTCACTATCACTCCACCATCTAAGCTAAGTGAAGCAGACGATATATTGGATTGTGGTAATGCAGGGACAGGTATGCGTCTGTATTGTGGTCTACTATCGGGCATAGATGGTCTCTTTGTCTTGACTGGAGATAAATATCTACGACATAGACCCATGAGTAGAGTCACAAAACCTCTGCGAACTATAGGGGCTAGGATAGATGGTAGAGACAATGGCAACTTAGCTCCCCTATGTATCAGAGGTGGAGATCTCAAATCATTCAGATATGATTCGCCCATAGACTCTGCTCAAATCAAATCAGCTCTCATATTGGCAGCTCTTCGAGCAGATAAAAAGAGCTACTATAGAGAGTCACTCCTTAGTCGTGACCACACAGAGAGGATGCTTCGTGGAATGGGTGCTAATGTACATACCATCAGTAGCGGTGAAGATAAAGGGTGGATAGAGATAGAACCTCTCAGCAAACCACTCAAACCACTAAATATGAGAGTCCCAGCCGATCCATCTAGTGGTTTTTTCTTTGCAGTAGCAGCTTCCATAGTGCCAGATGCTAGAGTGGTCATCAAAAATGTCACACTCAATCCTACCCGTATAGAGGCATATAAAGCACTAGAGAGAATGGGTGCAAATATCAGCTACAAAGAGATAGAAAACCTATATGAACCAATAGGCGATATAGATATCAGATACAGTGGCAGACTCAATGCCATCACAGTAGAGAAAAATATAGCTTGGCTCATAGATGAACTACCAGCACTATCTATAGCCATGGCAGTAGCCAATGGTACAAGCTATATCAAAAATGCCAAAGAGCTAAGAGTCAAAGAGAGCGACCGCATATCCACAGTAGTAAATGGACTCAATCAATGCGGCATAGAGACAGATGAGTATGAAGATGGATATGCTGTAGTGGGTGGAGAGTTAAGCTCTGCTACTATAGATAGCCATGGTGATCATAGAATAGCTATGAGTTTTGCTATAGCAGGACTTCTCGATGGTATGGAGATAGCAGATACCTCTTGTATAGATACATCATTTCCAAACTTTTTTGATATATTGAGACAGATTACAGGAGTAGAGAGATGAAGATAGAGTTAGCATCGTCATATGGATTTTGTTTTGGGGTCAAGAGAGCCATCAAGATAGCAGAAGAACACCCTGGTAGTAAAACTTACGGACCACTCATACATAACAAAGACGAGATAGATAGGCTCAAAAATGGTTTTTCCATAGGCTTGGCAGAGTCACTTGATGATGTCAGTAGAGATGAGTCTGTAGTCATCAGAACACATGGCATACCCAAAAAAGAGCTAGCAAGCCTCAAAGAGCAAGACAACACCATCATAGATGCTACTTGCCCATATGTCACCACACCTCAAAAAGATGTAGAGAAGATGAGTCAAGAGGGGTATAGCATAGTGATATTTGGTGATAGAAATCACCCAGAGATCAAAGGGGTAGTTAGCTATGCCGAGAGTCAAGAGGACGCTTTCATCGTATTAGACGCTAAAGAGTTAGATGAATTACCATTGAGATCCAAAGTGGCGGTAGTAGCACAAACCACACGCAAACCAGAGGATTTCCTCAAAATCACATCGGCACTCATACTCAAACATAAAGAGGTGAGAGTATTTAACACCATATGCAATGCAACATTTGAAAATCAAGATGCAGCAGCTGATTTGGCAAAAAAAGCAGATGTCATGATAGTGATAGGTGGCAAACACTCCTCCAATACAAAACAGCTACACTCCATATGTAAAAATCATTGCATAAATAGCTATCTCATAGAGAATGAAAAAGAGTTAAAAAGAGAGTGGTTTGACGGCAAAGAGCTATGTGGCATATCTGCTGGTGCGTCCACTCCTGACTGGATAGTACAGAATGTCATAGATGAGATAGAGAAGATAAAGCCAAAAATAGGAGCATAGAGTGAGTAAATCAAAGATAGAGCTAGATCCAAATCAGTATATAGTGAGCAAAACCGACACAAAAGGTATCATCACATATGTCAATGACTATTTTATGAAGATATCAGGATATACACAGAGTGAAATGATAGGTCAGCCACACAATATCATACGACACCCAGACATGCCGAGAGTGATGTTTAAGCTACTATGGAAAAATATATCCGCAGGCAAGGATATGCATGCAGTCATTAAAAATCGTGCAAAAAATGGAAAATACTATTGGGTATTTACTGCATTTGACATACACTATGATAAGGATAACAATATAGATGGTTACACAGCCTATAGGCGAGGTGTCAATAATAGAACCATCAAAAAAATAGGCAAACTATATAGTAAGCTACTGGAGATAGAGGAGCAAGAGGGTACGAAAGCATCAGAGAAGTATCTCAAAAAGTTTTTGGACAAAAAAGATATGAGCTATGACCAATATGTATGGTCGCTTATCAGTCATAATAAATCATCAAGTAAATTTTTTGCCAAGATGAAAAAGCTCTTTGGTTGATCCATATTGTTAATTTTCAGGGAGTCTCACATACATGAGAGATAAGATCAAAAATATGGACAGAGGCATACTCCTCATGCTTCTTGCCTCCCTTAGCTTTGCTATGATGGGTGGATTTGCCAAGGTTTTGACAAGTGCATTACCACCTGTCGAGATCACATTTTTTCGCAATATTGCAGGAGTCATACTAGTAGGTGTCACTCTATGGAAGATACCACTCAAGCAGAAAGGTGGCAAACCACTCCTACTTCTCTTTCGTGGCACTATGGGCTTTTTGGCACTATTGGCATACTTCTATATAATGGCATATATCCCTCTAGGCGAAGCAGTCACCTACAACAAAACATCGCCTATCTTTGTAGCGATATTTGCGTATCTGTTTTTAGGAGAGAAATTACCAAAAAAAGCACTTTTAGCTATCATATTGGGTTTTGTAGGCATAGTACTGGTCGCTAGACCTGATGGTTTATCACTTGATAAATATGATGCTTTGGGTATCTTTTCGGGTATTGGTGCGGCATTGGCATACACATCTATCAGAGAGCTTCGCACATATTATGACACTAGAGCTATAGTGCTATCATTTATGGGTATGGGAACTATAGGACCTATCATATTGATGAGTATCGCTCCGTTCGTAGATGCTTCACCTGACAATATGCTATTTGCTCCATTTGTGATGCCGAGTGGTGACCAATGGCTCATGGTGCTAGCCGTAGGTCTATTTGCTACAATATCTCAACTACTCATGACAAAAGCATATGAGCTGACCAAAGCAGGCATAGTAGGCACTATCTCCTATTCCAATATCATCTTTGCAGTCATCATAGGCACTCTACTAGGAGACCCTATACCTGACATATGGACATTTCTAGGTATAGCATTAGTCATCACCTCAGGTGTATTGGTGACACTAGCTAAAAGTAAGTAGACGAGTATATTGACATCAAATTTATCTACAAAGAATAAAATGTGCCGATATGACAATGTTTTCATCTTGTTTAGATTTGATATCCATCATGATTAAGCAGATACAAAAGAAGATGATGTATACTTAAATTCTATTAAACTACAGTTGGGAGTTCAAAATGATTACTTTTCTTTCGGCATTGGTCATACTACTACTTGCCTATTTTATCTATGGCAAATTTATTGAGAGAGTCTTTGGGGTGGATGATAGTCGTCCAACTCCTGCATATGCACAAGAGGACGATGTAGACTATATACCTATGGATACAAAAAAGGTATATTTGATACAGTTTCTCAATATTGCTGGGCTAGGACCTATATTTGGACCTATACTCGGTGCTTTGTATGGTCCTGCTGCATTTTACTGGATAGTGATAGGTGCTATATTTGCTGGTGGTGTGCATGACTATATGTCAGGCATGATGTCTGTAAGAACAGAGGGTAAATCCATAGCGGAAATCACTGGAGATTATCTCGGTGAGCCTGCTAGATATCTGATGCTCTTTGTCTCGGTCATCTTACTACTCTTTGTCGGTGTAGTCTTCATAGTAGGACCCGCTGGACTGTTGGCAAATCTATCATTTACCAATGATGGACATGGCATTTTTGAGGGGACTATCTTTGGTGATACAACTATCTGGATAACTATCATATTTATCTACTACTTCATATCCACTATAGTACCGATAGACAAAATCATAGGCAAGATATATCCATTTTTTGGTGCTGTGCTTATGTTTATGGCATTTGGTGTGGCTGGTGCGATGATCTATCATGGATTGGCTATACCTGAAATCACAGATGCCTCTAGCTTCACCCATCCAAACGGCATACCTATATGGCCTGCACTATTTTTCACCATCTCTTGTGGTGCTATATCTGGCTTCCACGCTACCCAATCTCCCCTCATGGCTAGGACTATCAAAAAAGAGTCACTAGGAAGAAAAGTCTTTTATGGTGCTATGATCACAGAGGCAGTGATAGCGATGATATGGGCTAGTGTGGGTATGGCATTTTTTCCAAATGGCATAGATGGATTGAGCGATATCTTGACCAAAGGCGGACCAGGACTGGTAGTCAACTCCGTAGCAGTTGGCTATCTAGGTGTCATCGGTGGCATCACGGCTATATTGGGAGTGATAGTAGCACCCATCACATCAGGAGATACTGCATTTAGGTCTATAAGACTTACTATATCAGATAGGTTTGATATACATCAAGACAAGATCAAAAATCGCCTACTTATTGCAGTGCCTATCTTTGTCATAGCATTCCTCATCACCGAGATAGGCTTCGCTACGATATGGATGTACTTCTCATTCTCCAATCAACTCTTAGCGACTATCACTCTATGGACTGCCACAGCATTTCTCTATCAACATGGTAGAAACTTTTGGGTCACAGCCCTACCAGGACTCTTTATGTCTGCTTCGGTAGTAGGATATGTGCTAATGGCAAAAGAGTTTCCATTTGAGTTCACCCAAGAGGTAGGCTTCATAGCTGGTGCATTGACTGCTTTGGCTATATTTGTCTATCTCATCATAATCTCTCGAAAAGGTAGTAAAGTATAGAACTCCTCTCTCGTTGCGAAGCTTCCACTTCGCAACACATCAGGTATCAAAAATCTATGAATGATGAGATTGGCATCTTGCTCTTTGGCAATTGCTATATTTTGGCTTGCCATTCTTGATAACTCTTTGACTATCGCAGACAAACAATATATTGTTGGCTTTTTTGCTCTTTTTGACTACTAGACAAGCTACTCTCGTTGGCTTCAGCAACTTCGTTTTATCTTTTGCTCGCAAATCTATTTGCTATCGCAATAATTTACACTTAAAATATATAACGCTATCTTGGATATCCTCTATGGTCATATCTTTAACTTCTGGATATTCAAAACAGTTTAAGATATTGTTCGTATATACATCTCTAGCGGATATTATCTCTACCGTGACCATATATCGTTTGCCTCTTTTGTAGATATAGTTTGCATCACTTAGTGGCACTCCTCTCACGGCTATCTTATCTTTCAATGTTGAAGTAATCTCTCTGTATGCTATGGCTTCCTCTTCCATGTACTTCTCACCAAACTGATC
>WFMX01000076.1 GCA_015488875.1 Campylobacterota bacterium
GAAAGAAGAGATTGACTTTATATATTTTTTATCCTAGATTATGATTGTTTTTGGAGTGCATTGCTATAAGGGAAAAGTAGGTGCAACGATAAGCCGGGTTTTGTCGTGGGTAGTTATTTATCTAGTCGAATTGTTGCCAATACGCTCAAGCGAAGTATGAGTGTTGATTAAACAACTTATAAGACTTATACCATATACTTCTTGCTACAGACAGGGTTTACCTAGCTACCTCTATCGCTAGAGGCACTGGTGGGCTTTTACCCCACCCTTTCACCTTTTACTATCTATTGGAGATAGTTTTCGTACTCTCTGTTGCACTTGCCCTCAGATTACTCTGGCCATCCGTTAGATGGAGTCTTGTCTCACTGTAGCCCGGACTTTCCTCTCTCGAAAAATCGACAGCAACTACCTATCACACCTATATGAAAGTATATCGTATGATAGATGAAGATAGAGTGAAGTATACCAAAAAAGATGATTAAATTTAGTCTATGCTATTAAGAGTGATGCCTTTTTGCGGTGTAGACTCTAGGTAGATAGATTGTGACGGAAAGGCAAATGCAGAACCATTCTCTTCTACTATTTTGATGATATTCATATGTACTTCTTCTCGTATACTGAGATATTTATCCCACTTAGCTGTATTGCTAAAAGCGTATATAAATATATTTAATGCACTATCTCCAAAAGCGTTGAAATTTACTAGTAGTGTCTCTTTTTGTGAAATTCTAGGGTGCTGCTGTAGCATATCTCTGATCTCCAAGATGATCCTCTCTAGCTGTCTACTATTGGTGTCATATGTCAAGCCTACACTCATCTTGATCCGCCTAACACCTCTGCGTGAAAAGTTTTCTATAGGATTGTTGGCTATGAGATGATTGGGTACTGTATAGAGTGACTTTTGGAAAGATCGTATCTTGGTAGTACGCATGCCGACACCCTCCACTACGCCCTCCACACCAGCTACTTTGACCCACTCACCTACCCTGATGGAGTTGTCTAGTAGTAGTGCTATAGAGGCGAAGAGGTTGGAGGCTGTATCTTTGGCTGCTAGTGCAAATGCAAGACCGCCTAGACCCAGAGATGCGACTATGCCCGTCACATTAATGCCCCAGTTGTGCAGTATCATGCTAGCCCCTATGGCTATCACTATACCCTTGATGACCTTGATGACAAATCCGCTCAGCTCTTTGGAGTGTTGTTTATCTATAGTCCTGTAGTTGAAAAGATAGTCTTTGAATGCCTCTATGAGAGATATGAATGCCCAAAATATAGTATATATGATGAGTGACTCTAGCAATAGATGTACAAAGTCACTCTGTATGAATATCAGCAGAAAGAAAAGGTGCAATCCAACTACTATAAACCCAAATCTTATAGGCTCTTTTAGTCGTATGATAATCTGTTCATCTAAGCTAGTCGCCGTTTTTCTGCTCAGCATCAATAAAAATTCCAATATAATCTTGGTAAATATCTTCCTAAGTACCAAAAAGAGTATAAAAACTATAATTGCTGCGACTATATTGGCTACAGGTATACCAAATATTATATATGACCAAAAATCACCATATGTTCCATTATAGAGTTGATTTATGAGTGGCTGAATGATCTGTGGTACATCCATATCCATAGTGCTTATGAGGTTTGTCTGGTCAGATAGGTTTCTATCTACGATGAGTGTTTGTGCCATTATGCTACTTTTTGAAGTATTTTATCCAAATAATACTAAAAGTGTCTATTATAATTATTGTAAAATCAACAGTAATAGTGATCTCATTCGTTCCCATCAAGACGATAGAAACGAGAGAACTATCTAATATCTACGATAAGACCTGTTTGATCTATATGATCTGTTGTTGGTATATCTATACCTGTTTTTGTATTGGCTCCTACTATTATAGTATCCATAACTACCTACTCTAGCAGTGTATCGTCTACCATTGTAGTATCTATTGCCATGATTATAGTAGTGTCCATTATAAAATCTCCTACCGTTATAGTAGTAGTATCCATTACGATAATACCCACCATAGTAGTATCTACCACCATAATAATAATATGGTCTATTGTAATAGTATGGATAACTATATGAAGATAGTGCTAGTGCTGTCCCCGCCCCCACGGCGGCACCAGCTGCCAATGCTTGCTCCTCAGGTGTACATCCAGTAAAAAGCAAAACAGACGATAGAGCCGCAATAACTCCAAGTTTTTTGACCTGTAACATAATAACCTCCTTTGTTTGTTGTATCCATAGTATATCTAAAAAACAAGCCAATAGCAACAGAGAAGAGATTTTGAATAGTTTCAACCAATTATGATATACTTTCATAACAAAAAATAAGGAGTTAGGTATGATACTATTGAAGAGGTCTTTATCTGTTTTGATATTGCTACTATTTGTAAGCTGTGGAGATAGTGTCAACCCCAATGCAGGTAGTGGAGGTGGTGGTTCTACTACATTTGATACTCAAGAAAAGTCATATTTATATAATCTTTTTTTGACAGAGTACTATTGGAATGCATCCACTCCTCAGCCATTCGATACTACTCCATACACTGAGCCACAACCCATGATAGATGTGTTGAAAAATGCTTCTGTAGATAGATGGAGTGTAGCACTCACTAGACAACAGTATGATGACTTCACTACACAAAAGACGGCAGGATTTGGATTTGGGTATGCTGAAGGCTTTGTCGTATATGTGACAAATATCAACTCACCAGCTGACAAAGCAGGTCTCAGGAGAGGTGACAAAATCACTACTATCAATGGACAACCAGCCACGGATGAACTGATAGCACAAGCTAGTGACAATCTCAATGTCTCTACTCACTTTGGTATAGATAGAGATGATACTCCCCTAGAGTTGGATATCACTGCACAAGAGTATAGCTATAGTGTCTCATCGTATAGTCTAGTCACTACCGCTAGTGGAAAGAGAGTCGGATACTTCAGGCTCGACTCATTTACGGATACAGCTACAAACGAGATAGAGAGTGCATTCAACTATTTCGCAGGTCAATCCATAGATAAGTTGGTCATAGATCTGAGATACAATGGCGGTGGCTCAGTCAATACAGCATCTATATTACTAGACAAGATAGGTCGTGCATATAATGGTAAAATGCAGTTCAAGATGGCGTGGAACGATCAAAATAGTGACAAGGATGAAACTATGTTCTTTGATAGCCTGGATGCCAATAGCTTGACACTCGACAAGCTAATATTTCTCACCACAAGTGGCAGTGCTTCTGCTAGTGAACTAGTAATCAATGCTATGAAACCATACATGAATGGTAGCGTAGCAGTGGTAGGTACGACTACACATGGCAAACCTGTAGGTATGGCAGGACGAACTAACGGCTCATATATCTACTTTCTCATCAACTTTGTAGTGGAGAACTCTGTAGGGTTCTACGACTACTTCAATGGTATAGCTCCAGAGTGTAGTGTGCCTGATGACGACTACACTCATCAGCTAGGCGACCCAAATGAAGCACTACTCAAAAAAGCTCTATATTATATAGATAATAGCCACTGCTGATATTTGATATATGACATATGAGAAACCTGCATAATGCACTGCTCCTAAAGCAGCTATACCAACTCAAGCAGTTGGGATATAGATATACCGATCTATCTATATCCAACTATAGCAAATCCAATCTACAACTACCATCAAATATGACAGAGTTGAAGAGTGAAGCTATGGAGTGCCACCTTTGTCAGCTGAGTAAATCACGCAATTTAGTAGTATTTGGCGAAGGTGATGAGAGTGCAGATATACTCTTCATAGGAGAGGCTCCCAATTCGGCAGAGAATGATAGTGGCAAGCCATTTATAGGTAGATCTGGGGAGCTTTTGACAAATATGATAGAGAAAGTACTTCTCATCAAAAGAGCTGATGTTTACATCAGCAATATAGTAAAATGCCACACTCCTGACAGCCGCACACCAAAGCCGACAGAAGCACATACCTGTCTACCATTCTTACTAAAACAGATAGAGTCCATAGATCCCAAAATCATCGTGACACTAGGTGCTACTGCATACCATTATCTCACAGGAGATGATAGTGATATATCCAAAGTGAGGGGTACGGTACAGAAGTTAGACAACTACTCTATAGTTCCTACTCTTCATCCTAGTTATTTGTTGAGAAATCCATCTGCAAAAAGAGATGTCTTTAGTGACATGAAGCTGATAAAGAGCCTGATGTTATAGATTTGACAGTACCAAACGCCTGGACAAGGTATAGACAAGCTACTGATTTGCAACTCATCTAAAACATTTGGTACCGTCAAATATATAAGAGTCAAACTCTTTTTCTAGTAGTATTGTAACACTAAATTGTCACTTAAATGTCTCTTTGTATTTAGTTTATTATTATATTTTATTC
>WFMX01000077.1 GCA_015488875.1 Campylobacterota bacterium
ATGAGCCGAGTGCTCTAACCAACTGAGCTAAAGACCCTGGTTAGAAAGTTGAGATGAGATTATATCTAAACAAACTTAAACAAATAAGCTTTTTTGATAAAATATCAAATCCTAAAGTAAATTTATGACTTTATTGGAGTCATCATCACTTTGGAGTCAGGATTATACACAAAAAAACTTTTAAAAGCAAGTAAATTTTGCAAAATACCGAAAATTGCTGCAAAAATGATGAAAGATGTACCTCCATGGCTAAACATTGGCAGTGGTACACCCACGACAGGAGCCAATCCTATGATCATGTATATATTGACACCCATATATATAAAGATCAAAAAAGCAAGCCCAGATGCAAAAGTCCTCACTAGATAGTCTGTACTATTCCATATAGCTATCATGATGAGGTGAATGATGAGCAGTATATATAGTGATATAACCGTGATCATACCTACAAATCCAAGTCTCTCACCAAGATATGCAAATATAAAGTCGCTAGATGAGATAGGCAAGAACTTGAGCTGTGTCTGTGTGGCTTCATCTTTTTTCTTGCCTTTTAGACCACCAGAACCTATGGCAATAAGTGCTTGTTGGACATGGTAGCTAGGTTTGCCTAGGAAATCTGTAATTCTCTTCTTTTGGTAGTCGTGTAAGCTAGAGTATAGTAAGGGTGCACCCAAACCCACGGCTATTATGATAGCTACCCATATCTTCCAATCGATGCCGACCATAAATAAGATACCGTATCCTGTGATGAGAAGTACAAGGGCTGTGCCTAGGTCAGGCTCTTGTTTGATGAGTAAAAATGGTATCAGTATCACTAGTGATAGCTTGATGAACTTAGCTAGTCCATATCCCTTTTCGGGTGGTGGACTATGGCTGATCATATACGCAAGCATCATAATGACGCTCACCTTTACAAACTCTGATGGCTGAATAGTAAGACCTATCCCTGGTATCTCTATCCATCTTTGGGCCCCCAATATAGTCTTGCCCACTAGGTCTACCGCTAGAAGAAGTAGTAGATTTAGTACATATACTATAGGGGCAAACCACCATATTATCTTTCTCCAAGGTATGAGAGCCGATACTAAAAATACAAAAGCACCTATGATATAGTAAAGCATCTGTTTTTTAAATAATAGAGGATTTATCTCATATATGAGAAGTGAGGAGATACCCAATAGGGGAAGTATTTGTATCATCAGGAAGTAGTTGAAGTATTTTAAGATCTGTTTATCATAAGTGAGCCACTTATTCATTATAGCCTCTATTTTTTATGTTATTATAGCAGATAATGTTTTAACCCATGGAGAAGTATGAGTAATTTTTATCATTTTGATAGACTCGCAAAAGAGCCAAATCTAGTGCATGCTGTCACAAAAAAAAGTATAGGCAGTCCATATGAGATGAGTCTAGCGCTACATACAGGAGAGGACAATAGGGATATAGTCTCAAATAGATGGAGTGTCGCAAAGTCTATACTGGGTTTAGACTCCATAGATAGATGCAATTTCGTTGTAGCAAATCAAACACATAGCGACCATGTCCAAATCATAGATAGTGATATCTCACTAGGATGGGCAGATCGGGAGAGTGCTATAGCTGATTGTGATGCTTTGATAACAAATCATAAAAATGTCATACTCACTATATTGACAGCAGATTGTGTGCCTATACTGCTCTACGATCCCATCAGAGAGGTAGTAGCTGCGATACATGCGGGGTGGAGAGGCACAGAGTCCCAGATAGTTATCAAGACTATAGAGTCAATGGTTCATAGATTTGGTTCAAAACCATCCGATATAGTAGCTGTAGTTGCTCCTGCTATAGGTGGATGTTGTTATGAGGTAGGTGAAGATGTAGCAGAGCATTTCATAGAGTATACTGACGCTATAGAGGATGTTGGGGATGGTAAATATATGCTAGATTTACCTATGATAAACAGGCTACAATTGTTGTCTGTAGGTTTGACTAGAGAAAATATCCAGATGAGTGGTATATGTACATCTTGTAGTGTAAATGAGTTCTTCTCCTATAGGAGAGAGCAGGGGTGTAGTGGTAGGTTTATGAGCATTATAGGTATGCTAAGTTGATATCAGACTATTCATAACAATACTACCAATTATCAATATTAGCAATCAGAAAGCATGGCATAGAGTAAAGAACTTCATGATATAATTCATTGACCGACAGTCAGTCAAAGGATTATATCATGAATAAATTTGTCAAACTCATCACAATATCAGCCATGGTGATATCTCTAGCAAGTAGTGGAGATATATATACTACATTTACCGTAGAGGCTCAAAAAAGTGCCAATCTAGCATTTACATCTACAGGCATAGTGCAGAGTGTAGATGTAGATGTGGCAGAGAAGATATCTAAAGGGCAGAAGCTATCACAGTTGGATAATAGTGATCTAGTAAGTGCCGTCAATATAGCCAAAGCAGATCTAGAAAATAGCAAGATTATACTCAAATTTGCCAAGAGAGCATACGATAGAGAGACAAAAGTCAAGAAGCTAATCTCAGAGCAACAGCACGATCAGGTCATACAAGCATATGAGAGTGCCAAGAGCAAGATAAATATCAAAGAGGCTAACTTGGCATATAAGCAGTCGCTATTAGAAAAAACTATACTCTATGCACCATTTGATGGGGTGGTTTATGACAAGCATATAGAGGTAGGTGATGCAGTGAGTGGTGCTATGATACGCACTGTATTTAAGGTACACTCTATAGATAGAGTCAAGCTCATACTAGAGTTTGACCAGAAGTATTGGAGAGAGGTCAAACTAGGTCAAAAGTTTATCTATAGAGTGGACGGAGATGAGAGCAAATATGAGGGCAAGATCACCAAGATATATCCATATGCAGATAGTAACAACCGCAAGATTAAGGCGGAGGTATTGACCAAAGGGTTCATCCCTGGGCTTTTTGGTGATGGATATATAGTCACAGATAGTAGTGAGAAGTAGCCATGTACAAGGGAGCTATCAATAGACCTATAACTACACTGATGTATGTCATCACACTGATGATATTTGGGTGGATATCGTTCAAAAATATGCCATCAGCACTATTTCCAAATATAGATTTTCCTATGGTGACGGTAGCGACCGTATATCCAGGTGCGGAAGCTCAGACTATAGAGTCACAAGTGACTGACAAGATAGAAGAAGCTCTATCTAGGATAGGTGGAGTAGACAAGATCATATCTACTAGTAGTGAGGGTGTATCGGTCATCATGGTACAGTTCTTCCTAGAGAGGGATATAGATGAGGCTACCAACGATGTGCGAGACAAGGTATCAGCAGTCATACTGCCCAAAGATGCCAAAAGTCCTAGGGTAAGCAAGCTAGATATAGGAGGTGCACCAGTCATCAACCTATTTTTGACTGCAAAGGAGTCATCTCTATCTGATTTGATGATCTTTGCAGACGAGAAGGTCAAGCCAAAGATACAGAGGATCAACGGAGTAGGGGCTATCAATATTATAGGGTATAGAGATAGAGAGATCAAGATAGTACCAAATCCATATCTACTCAACAAATACGGTATCTCTATAAGTGAACTCAATCAGATAGTAGCTATAGAAAATGTCAAGATAGGAGGTGGCAAGCTCATATCTAAGACCAAAGAGCTAGTCATCAAGCTAGAGGGTGATGCCAAGAGTGTAGAAGAGCTGAAAAATATCACCATCAAGGACGA
The DNA here is from genome assembly GCA_015488875.1 of Campylobacterota bacterium. GTDB lineage: Bacteria > Campylobacterota > Campylobacteria > Campylobacterales > Sulfurovaceae > SZUA-451. The sequence goes on from WFMX01000077.1 coordinate 3,708, forward strand.
TATAAGACTTCGTGATATAGCTGATGTAAAGGATACTCTAAGTGACCCAAAGAGCTTCGCGTCATACAATGGCAAAGCAGGTGTCATGCTAGAGGTGCAAAAGATCTCGGGTACAAACACTATAGAGATCATCAAGAGGGTCAAAGATGAGATACCGAAGCTCAAAAAGATGGCAGGAGATAGATATGGTGTGCAGACTCTCAGTGATACATCAGAGTTTATCATACACTCACTCAACGATGTGGAGTTTGATCTAGTCTATGGAGCATTTCTAGCTGCACTCATTATATTTGTCTTTTTGCGAAATATCACCATCACCTTAGTATCCGCCATATCCATACCAGCCTCTATCATGGGTACATTTGCCCTTATGGACTATATGGGGTACGATCTCAACAAGATGACCATGATAGGACTCACTCTAGCTATAGGTATCATTATAGATGATGCCATAGTCGTCATAGAAAACATTTACAAGAAGATGGAAGAGGGCATGGGCAAATTCCAAGCAGCGGTAGAGGGTACCAAGGAGATGGCATTTACCATACTCGCCATCTCTGCTATGCTTTTGGCAGTATTTATCCCTGTATCTTTCATGAGTGGCATCGTGGGCAAGTTCTTCAATTCATTTGCTATGACAGTAGGGTTCGCCGTCATCATATCATACACCATAGCTCTAAGTTTCATACCGAGCCTAAGTGCTAGAGTGTTACACAAGGGGGAGAGCCGATTTTACAACATGACAGAGCCTATCTTTCGTCTCATAGAGAAGATCTATGATGCGATACTCAAAGTAGTGTTGAGGTTTAAATACATCACTCTCCTGCTTGTGATAGGTGGATTTATATTTTCTCTGAGTCTATTTCCACAGATAGGAGTCGACTTCATACCCAAAGAGGATAAAGGGGAGTTTGAGATCAAGATCAAAGCAGCAGCAGGAATATCGCTAGAGCAGATGAGGAGAGAGTCCGAAGAGATAGAGCAGCTAGTACGCAAAAATCCAAATGTCATCTATACTACACTAGGTATAGGGTACAACTCTTCACAAGAGATACACAAATCGGTCATCTATGTCAAACTCAATAAAAAATCCCAAAGATCACTCAACCAAGAGGAGATCATACAGAGCTTCAGAGAGCAGCTGAAGCCCTATCAAAAGAGACTCTTCATCACCGCTGCAGCCATACCCAACATCAAGGGGGCAGGCGTGAGTGTACCATATCAGATAGTACTCAAATCAGACTCTTTTGAAGATCTATCTATAGCCAAGAAAAATCTCACAGAGTATCTAGCCAAAAAGAAGGGTATAGTGGATATAGATACCAACCTAGATGAGGGCAAACCAGAACTCAGAGTCACTATACTTAGAGAAAATGCCAACCGCCTAGGTATCACCGCACGACAGATAGCATCTGCATTCAATATAGCATTTTCGAGTGATCTAGAGATATCGCATTATGAGGAGTCAGGCAAGCAGTACAATATAACTCTAAGACTTCCAGATGAGTACCGCAAAGGGGTAGCAGATATCAAAAAGTTACAGATCCGCACAGCCAAGGGTGAACTAGTATATATAGATGGACTGATATCTACAGAGATCAAGAGTTCTATGGCATCTATCAATCACTTCGATAGAGAGAGACAAGTGACAGTATTTGCCGATCTCTTTGGTCTAGATCTAGGTGGTGCAGTCAGTTATACTAGGGAGGGTATAGATGATCTACTGCCACCTAGTGTGAGTTACAGATTTACAGGATTTGCAGAGGAGATGGAGAAGACAGGTAGAGCCTTCGGTGCTGCCATAGCTCTATCAGTGATACTGATGTTTATCATATTGGCTATACTCTATGAATCACTCGTGCAACCTATCATCATCATGATGGCACTACCTCTCAGTATCATAGGGGTGATAGTGGCACTATACTTGAGTCATCAGCACTTTAGTCTATTTGTAATGATAGGCTTTATGCTTCTCATGGGTATGGTGGGTAAAAATGCAGTACTTTTGGTGGACTTCGCCAACCATGCTGTAGATAGTGGCAAGAGTGCAGATGAGGCACTACTAGAGGCAGGTGAAAAGCGACTACGCCCTATACTCATGACTACCATCGCTATGGTGTTTGCCATGTTGCCCTTAGCACTCAGTACAGGACTAGGCAGTGAGACCAAATCCCCTATGGCGATATCTATCATAGGAGGATTGCTATCATCCATGATACTCACTCTACTAGTGGTTCCTGCCATATATCGTATTATTTATCCTCTGGATAGATGGATGAGGAGATGGTACGAGGGGAGAGTGGAAGAGTAGGACCGTGTTGCAGTCGAGGGCGAACGATCACTATATGGGGACATATCCCCTAGAGATCAACTTCTCTCAGTAGCTTGGCTGCCTCTTCTGGCTCTACTGGATTGATGAGGATACCTGTAGATAGTTCAAATCCACCTAGTCTATATATACGGGGCATTATACGGATAGTCATTCGGTTATACTTGTATAGATGAGAGAAATACTCTTCATTTTCAAAGTTGCTATTGAGTGGCGATAGATTGAACGCCAAGTTGTAATCAAAATTTCCCAACTGGCTATCAAGCCTTTTGAATACTTCACTTATCAATTGAGCTAAATGTGCCATATCATCACGATTTAGATCATCTATACTCATCAATGCTCTTCTAGGGGCTATGATCACTTCAAATGGATAGCTAGAAGCAAAAGGGCAGTATGCAGTGAAGTCACCCTTTTGGGCAACTATCCTAATCCCTGCTCGAATCTCATTTGCCAATATATCTTCAACTTTCCCGCGTCCATGTCTACGATAGTATTGCAAATTTTTCTCCATCATTCGCAGTACATTGTCTGGCATGATGGGTAGTGCTAGTATCTGAGTATGTGGGTGAGGCTGTGTAGCACCTGCACCCTCTCCTGAATTTTTAAATACACTAGCGTATATCAATCTACCATCGTTGCGAAGATCTGATATCCTTGATGATATAGCAGACAACCAATTATTTATGTGAGATACACTCATAGCAGAGAATCTACCATGATGATCTGTAGTATCTATGACTACTTCATGGGCACCTACACCTCTCCTAGACTCGAACATACCATCATTTTGTGAGTAGTCATCTAGTTCCACCTGTAGTGCTTTGTATAGATTTGGTATGACTCGAACGCTCCATCCTTTTGCATCAATATCACCATCTCTGATAGCATATATCTCTGCTGGGGTCATATGCTCATGACCTTCACAAAATGGACAAGAATCTATATCATCAACCATAGATTTGGCAGAGAGCTTATCTGGCCGTCTCATCCTCTCAGGTGCTATCAATACATACCTATCGTATAATCTATCTCTTCTTATATCAGACATTATCTTCCTCTCTATACAAACCAATTTTCTGCATATGTCGTCTCCAAATCCAACTCCAACTCTCCATATCCTGGTAGAGTTTGTATGATGATACCATCTTTTTCTATCTCAAAACGGAGCTGTATATCTTTTGAATACTCAATGGAGCTAAAGTCTATACTTAGCTCAATCCAGCTATCACAAGCGACCTCTAACACAATATCATCAAACTTTTTAGTGACGATTTTATTTGTGCATAGTGCAGACAGCTCTATGTCAAAATGAACATTGTATGGCTCTATCATGATGTGTAGTGAATCACATTTTCGCAGTGAAGAAATATCGCCTTCAAATGCACAAAAGACCTTTTTCACATTTTGTCCATACCTGATCTTTGCTATGGGACCTCTGACTCTATCCATGGTAGAAAATAGCTTGGTCTCATCGACAGAACCACTACCTACCCACTCAAAAAATGTGTTGTGTAGACCATTGATGATGGGATCTATGGTAAATTTAGGACGAAGCATAAATTTTTCACCACTCTTGTCAGATATGATAGGGATATAGAGATCGTATGGTGGCTCTATACTCATAAGTATATATATCTCTATGAGATGCGATCGAAACAGCTCATCAAACTCCGCCCCAAAGTCCGTAGAGTGGTCATCTCCATACCACCAAAACCAGTCAGAACACTCTGCTGCCAAAAAGTGCTCTTTTATCTTGCTCTTTTGCTCTTCATCTAATGCCTCTTTGTGTCTTTGGTAGTCGCGTCGCGTCACATATATGAGTTCCCAGCCACGAGTCTTTTCATGGTGTCCTACCCAAGTGTTGAACTCCCCATGTATCCAGCTACCTGGAGCTAGATGCAGGAGTGGCTTGGACTCTTTTTTTGATACTTCATCCATGCCTATCATGTCGCACCATTGGGTGTGATGTATCTTTCTATATAATGCATCGAAAAAGTCAAATGCGTTGTTTTGGTAAAACTCCCAAGCATTCTCACCATCAAGTATGACAAATACTGTCCTATCGTCACCGCCTTTGGATATAGCATTCAGCGATGATATGAAGTGGTCAGCCGCTTTTTCTGCTTCCCAAAATCTATAGGTAAATCCTATGAGATCGCTAAGCCCATGATCTCTAAATCCTATAGTAATGCCCTTGTGATTATATGGGTAGTAGAGTTCCTCTCTATCCTCAGAGCCTAGTGACTTGAATAGTATAGCTTCATCTGTAGCTATCCACTGTAGTCCAGCTTCACGATATAGTGCAGCTGATCGCTCATCTACAGCACCCTCAGCAGGCCAGAAACCTACAGCATCAAAACCAAATGTATCTCTAAATAACTCTTGTGCTTTAGATATCTGTAACTTTGCATCACTCTCTAGTGATAGTGGGTGTTCTGGTATATTTGTAGATGGATTTGCTATCTTTGCATTGTTCATATCTATAAGCAATGGCAATATAGGGTGATTTAGTGGAGTAGTGGAGAGTGATATCACTCCATCTTTTCTCAATTTGGCATAGTATGGAAATATAGTAGATATGAACTCTCCCAAGGTATCTATCAGTGACAATTTTTGCTGACAAGTAAATCTACCTCTGTTTTCCAATAGTGTCTGTACTGTAGTGTTGGTACTTCGTAGATATACACCGCACCACGCGAGTACAAACCATACCTCCATATCGCAAAGCTCATCATCGCTATAGTTCTCCAGATGATATAGGTGACTATATGGCTCTATAGGTGCTACCATTGTATCGTATGGTACACTCTTGCACATCTTTATCATCCACTGTCTATCTGTCTCATTTAGCTCTGATGGGTGTCTCGTCCATAACCCAAAGAACTTATCATTGGTGCTTATATCCTCAGTATATAAGTTGATCTGCTTGATGAGCGGTGGAGTGATGTTAAATGTAGCTTTGAGACCACTATATCGTGCCATCATCCATGGCATGTCGTAGTAGTCCTTGATAGCATGCAGAAATACCCAAGGCATCTGCATGATACCTGAAGCATCTCTATAATCAGGTTGGTGCATATGCCATACGAAACTTAACTCTAATTTATGATTCATATCAGTTTCGCGACCACTCTTTGATCTTATGGGTGTACTCTGCAAGTATACTCTCACCTTTGTACTCATTGACCGCCTGTATTGATATATTTAGATGATCTGTATATTGGTCAGGTATCATAAGTATCCAATCTTTATCATCAACCCATATCTTGACACCATCAGCAGATGATGATCGTTGCTCTTTGGCATCTTCCAAAAATTTACGCATCATTTTTCCTTTGAGGGCTTGTTTGCACTCTATTTTGGTTTGATGATAGTAAAAGTTGTCTACATTGGCTACCAAATCTGATAGTTTGACAGTATGCTTGATCACCATCTCCAATATTTTGATAGTAGCATATGTAGAGTCACGATATACAGAAAACTCTGTAAAAGAAAAGTTTCCATCTACTGTAGCTATGAGATCGTACTGCATTAATTGTTCTTTGGTGAAATCGGCGTACTTGCCTCTCTCTATCTCAAGATTATCATACTCTATAATATCTGGAGCCCAGGTAGGCAAAAATACCTTTTTTTTGTCATCTTCTGAGCTATCCTTATTCATAAGTGCTAGTACCACCTGTAGTGCCGACTGCATAGATAATATCTTGCCATCATCACAGACCATATCTAATCTCTGACCATATGGATATATCAGGAACCCTATATCCAATCCTAATCCAGATACTATATTTTCCATATCTTTAGATGATTTTTCTACCAAGGTATTGAAATTTGCCAATTGATGATCATCTCTGTAGTTGTTGAGTATGATATTATCTATCCTTAGCTTATTGAGTATCTTTGGTAGTATCTCTGAGGATAAGCCATGCATAGTATCTACTGCTACACGACAATCAACGCACTTGAAGAGTCTAGTCTCAAATTTATCTATAATGACATTTTCGTAGTTGATATCATTTATAAAATTATAGTTTTCTACTATCTCACCTATCTGACTAAAATCAACGCGTCTAAATGAGTCTTTGAAGTATGCTTTTTCTATCTTTTTCGCCAATTCACTATTGATACGAAGTGCTTCGTCATTGAATATAGTAATAACTGTAGTAGTGGTATCTTCTCTATCTTGTCTGAAGTATACACCTGCCGTATAATCACTATTGTTTGCTAGTTTGAATCTAAGTATAGATGATGGTATGGTAAGTACATCTATCACATTGACACCAGCCGCCAGCATACCACCCACAAATGCTCTCTTAAGCATTCTTGAACCTTTGTGATCATCTCTACCTATAAGTACGGTAGATCCTACTGCTAGCTGAGATCCAAATGCTTCGGCTAGCTTAGTAGACATTTCACAAGATAGTTCTACATTGGTTTTACCTACAACCGTACCATTTTCAAAGATGGAGTTTTTGTATTTGCTACCTAGTATGACATTGCTACTTACTATAGAGGCTGACTCTATCTTTTTGTTTGGCCAGATGGTGATATCTTTTTCTACGCTCACAAGCTCACCTACTTCGCAACCCTCAGCCAATATGACACCTGCGGTCATTTTGCAGTTTTTGTCTATGTGGTTATCATTGCAGATGACACCCATATCTATCTTGCAACTTTTGGCTATATCTACATCATCCCATATGACGGAGTTGCTTACTTTGCTATCTTCGCCTATAGTGACATTGTCGCCTATGACTACATTTTTGAGTTTGGTTCTATCGCCTATAGTTACATTTTTGCCCAATACCACCTTGCCTATGATCTCTACGCCATCATTGAGGCTATATGATTCTTGGCTATAGAGTTTGCCATCAGGATATTTTGTCATAACCCCTGGCATATTGAAGTTGACTCTATCACTCATGATATCCTCATGCACCTCTCTATAGCTATCTGGATTGCCTACATCTCTCCAATATCCACTAGCGTTACCTGCCATCAGCTCTACACCTTCACTCATCAGTAACGGAAATAGATCTTTGGCGAAGTCAAAATTATCACCCTTTGGAATATAATCTAGTATCTCTGGCTCTATAATGTATATACCTGTATTGATAGTATCGCTAAAGACTTCACCCCAGCTAGGTTTTTCAAGAAACTTCTCTATCTTGCCATCGTCATTGGCTATGACTACACCAAACTCCAATGGGTTCTCCACGGAGGTCAGAGTGATGGTAAGTTTGGACTCCTTCTCTTTGTGATAGTCAAAGATCTTTTGGAAGTCAAAGTCTGTGACTAAATCTCCACTGATTATGATGAAATTATCATCACCTATATGCTCTTGTGCTAGCTTGACTGCACCAGCTGTACCATAATCATTATCAGGTATCACATAGGTAATATTCATACCAAAGTCACTACCATCACCAAAATAGTTTTGAATAACTTCTGGTTTAAAATATAGAAGGATTATAAAATCCTTGATGCCAAGATCTCTGAGTGTGAGCATGGTGTTTTCCATCATAGGACGGTTTATGACTGGAAGCATAGGTTTTGGTCTTGAGTTTGTGAGTGGCTGGATCCGTGTACCAAATCCACCTGCCATTACGACGGCTTTCATAGTGTGCATCTCCTTGTACTTAAATATAAACTTTCTAGATAATATTTTCATATTATCTCTATTTAGTTTCATTGCATCTATTGTATAGCTTATTATTTAAAGAATAACTAAAAATTAACTTATGG
>WFMX01000078.1 GCA_015488875.1 Campylobacterota bacterium
AAGCATACTAAGATTGAGAGTCTTACCAAATCTTCTAGGACGAGGGAGTAGGATTATATCTGCACTACTATCTATTATCTCTTTGATAAAATCACTCTTATCTACATAATAAAAACCATCTTCTATGATAGATTTAAAATCACTTTTGCCTATGGGTAGTTTTTTCATAATATGGACTCTTTTTGATTATTATAGCATAAGTGATTGGAAAATGAGAGAAGTGCCTCGGCTAAAGATAGTGAAAAGGCAGATATATAGCATTTACGGCTGCAGTGATAATTTATCATTGAAAGTTTGTGTTCTTGGCAAAATAGTTAATAATTCGGAGGATGATTAATAAATGGTGGCACCAGACGGAATCGAACCGCCGACACAAGGATTTTCAATCCTTTGCTCTACCGACTGAGCTATGGGGCCATTATGCTGAAGTGAGCTGAAATTATAGCAAGAAAGTATTAATACTAGCTTAAATCTCTCACGAATTTCATAAAAAGCTCTCCTCTTTGTTTGTAAGAGCTAAATTGGTCGAAGCTTGCTGCTGCTGGAGATAGTATGCCTACGCCATTCTCGTCCAATCTTTCGTCTATGGCTTCCACCGCGATATCTAGTGTGCCGCACTCTATGGCTTCTATGTCGTACACTTTTGCTAAGTTTAACTGCTTTATACTATTGGCACCTATGGTATATAGTGTCAGATCAAACTCTCTCATGGCTACAAAAAATGGAGTGAGATCTACGCCTTTGTCATCACCACCTGCTATGAGATATATGTGGTGGTCGTGATATGCTTTGAGTGCCTGTATGGCTGCATCAATGTTGGTGGCTTTGGTATCGTTGACCCATAAGCGACCTTGTGCGTCTCGTAGCTCCTCTTGACGGTTGGCATCTAGCTCGAATGAGTTGATGAGATCATAATCTACCTCATCATATAACACTCTAGTGATGGCTAGTGCCAACATAGCATCTTCCAAAAATGCAGCTTTGAAGTTGATCTGAGATGGCTCTATATGAAAGTATTCTGCTAAGAACTCTATACTATCATATTCAACTACAAAGGCATCTGTAGTAGGTAGATTCAAGCCCTTTGGCACTAGTGCCAGCTCTCCCTCTCGCATGGTGAGCAGGGGTCTAAGCTTGTCCTCTTCATAGCTCTTTGCGTCACCATGCCAATCTAAATGGTCAGGAGTGATAGACAGAAGTAGATAGATGTTGGGTGTAGCTGATTTGGTATGGTGTAGTGTATATGAGCTAGACTCTAGTACCCAAATAGTTGCTTTAGGATCAAGCTCTGCTAAAGGTGTGCCTATATTTCCCCCACTGACTGCTCCTCTGTGTGTCAATAGATGTGTCAACATCTGTGTAGTTGTAGTCTTGCCGTTTGTGCCACTGATCCATATCTGAAATGGTAGTGGCATATCTGCTCTCAGGAGAGGAGACTCTTTGGAGGTAAGCATATAATCATACTCGCTTAGTAGGTTTTTACTACTCTTTATGAGTGGATGATCTGGCTTTAGGCTAGGGGTAGTCACCTCTAGGTCGCTAGCATCAGGGTCAAAGAGATGTGATGGCAATATATGGTTACTGATATCGTCATAGTATGGCTCTTCTGCCTTATCGTCAAAAAATATACACCCACCACCCAATGCCTTGGCTATAGCTTTGGTAGTGATACCATACCCAAATAGAGTAGGTTTGATTGGTTCCAACATATATGACTCCTATCTAAACTTGAATGATATAAGAGCCAAGAGATTGGAGATGATAGCTATCATCCAAAATCGAACTATTATCTTGTTCTCCGCCCACTTCTTGAGCTCAAAATGATGGTGTATGGGGGCCATCAAAAAGACTCTCTTGCCACGAAGCTTGAAGCTGGCTACTTGTAGTATGACCGATATAGTCTCTACTACAAATATAAATCCTATAGCCAACAGTAGAACTTCACTCTTGCCAAGTATCGCAAGGTATGCCAATACGCCACCTATGGATAGGCTTCCTGTATCACCCATAAATATCTCTGCTGGGTGACAGTTGTACCAAAGAAAGCCAAGTAGACCGCCCGCAAAACTAGTGGCTAAGATGGTCACTTCACCTACCCCTTTGATGTTGGGTACTAGCAGATAGTTACTTATGATGGCATGTCCTGTCACATAAGTTATCAGCCCCAAAGATATGAGAGCTATCACCGCAGGTACTGTAGCCAATCCATCAAGCCCATCTGTGAGATTGACTGCATTACTAGTAGCGAGAAAGAGTAATATCCAAAAAGGTATAGCGAAGTAACCCATGTCAAATATGGGGGTCTTTATAAATGGCAGATAGAACTCAGTAGGAAATCCAGCATAAAAAAGCATAGCTATCACGACTAGACCCACGATGAGTTGTCGCACTAGCTTGCCTCTAGCTGTCAACCCCTCTAGGTTATCGCCAGATAGCACCTTGCCCAAATCATCCTGAAATCCTATCCATCCGAAGCCTACTATCGCCACTAGACCAGTATCTATGTAGATATTGGTCATATCGGCACTTATAAGCATTGCGATCATAGTGGATATCAAAAAGATAGCACCACCCATCGTAGGTGTATGTCGCTTCTCATTATGAGCAGGTACATATTTGCTTATGGGTTGGTTGGCGTTTTTAGATATAGCCCAAGCGATATATCGTGGAAGTATAAACAGTGTCAAACTAAACGAGACGATAAAGCCCAATCCAGCCCTCACTGTGATATAAGAAAAGAAGTTGATATCAAAAAACTGATATAATGCATACAACATGTCGAAGATCGCTTTCAAATAGAATAAAAGTGGTATTCTACTATGATTTTAATTAAGGATTGTAAACAATATGGAGATACGAAAGACACTACTGATAATAACTGATGGTATTGGATGCAAACCAGATAGTATATGCAACGCATTTAAGGATGCTACTAAGCCTACATACGAGAAGCTTCTTCGTGAAGCTCCCAAGGCACTCATCGCTACATCAGGGCTGAGCGTAGGACTACCAGAAGGTCAGATGGGCAACTCAGAGGTGGGACATATGACTATAGGTAGTGGCAGAGTCCTATATCAAGATTTGGTCAAGATATCACTAGCACTAGAAGATGGTAGCATAGAGGACAATGAAGCACTCAACCAAACCATATCCAAAAGTGATAGAGTACATCTCGTAGGATTACTGAGTGATGGTGGAGTCCATTCGCACATAGATCACATCATAGGCTTGTCAAAATTACTCAAAAAAAGAGGTAAAAAAGTTTTTCTACACATGATAACAGATGGCAGAGATGTCAGTCCAACATCTAGCAAAATATATATAGAGCAGATAGAGGATATGTGTGATGAAGATATCTCTATAGCCACTATAGGTGGGCGGTTTTATACTATGGATAGAGACAATAGATGGGAGAGGGTAGAGAGTGGCTACCGAGCCATAGCCGAAGCCAATCCCAAAACAGACCTCTCACCCAAAGCATACATAGATGAGAGTTATACCAAAGATATCACTGATGAGTTTATCGAGCCTGTAGCACTCAATGGTTACGATGGTATGAAAAAGGGTGATGTTGTCATCATGGCAAATTTCCGCAGTGACAGAGCTAGAGAGATCACCACTGCATTGGGAGATGAGTCGTTCGATAGATTTGATAGAGAGTTTCTCTCTCCTCATATGGCTACTGTCACACGGTATGATGCCTCATTTCCATACCCTGTACTCTTCCCAAAAGATGCACCCAAAAATACGCTAGCTGAGGCGATAAGCCAAGCAGGACTCACTCAACTCCATACAGCAGAGACGGAGAAATATGCACATGTGACATTTTTCTTCAATGGAGGCATAGAGGAGCCTATGGTGGGTGAGAGCAGAGTGCTTATCCCTAGTCCTAATGTCAAGACATATGATATGAAGCCAGAGATGTCAGCAGCCAAGGTGGGAGATGCGGTGCTTACTGCTATAGATGAGAGGTACGATTTCATAGTGGTCAACTTCGCCAATGGCGACATGGTAGGTCACACAGGCAACTTTGAAGCAGCCAAAAAAGCAGTAGAAGCAGTAGATGCAGAGCTTGATAGGATTATAGATCGAGCTAAAGATGATGGATACGCCATAGTGCTTACCTCAGATCACGGCAACTGCGAAGAGATGAAAGACAAAGATGGTAATGTACTCACCAATCATACAGTAGGTGATGTATGGTGCTATATATTAGCTGATGGCGTAGATAGTGTAGCAGAGGACAAAGGGCTGAACAATGTAGCACCTACAGTGCTGAAACTCATGGGATTAGACATACCCAAAGAGATGGATGAGCCACTGATATAGGTCAACTAATCTAATTTAAAGTTTATTTCGCTAAAAATAGATTATAATAAAAATTACAATAGTCAAATAGCCCAAAATGGCTAAAAAGGAGAACAGTTGATTCCGTTCACAGATGAAGAGTTGATACCAGCAGTAGAGGGTGTCATAGAGAAGGTGAGACCATCCATCAAACTTGATGGTGGAGATATCAAGCTTATAGATGTCAGAGATGGCGTAGTCTTTGTGCAACTATTGGGTGCTTGTGTAGGATGTTCGAGTAGTGGGACTACGCTTAAATTCGGCGTAGAGAGAGAGCTGAAGACAGCCATACATCCAGAGTTGTCAGTCATGCATGTACCGATAGGATGGGAAGACAGATTGGATCAGTTGGGGTAGATATGGCAAAAACAGATAGAAACAACCTACTCAAACGAGCAGAAGCACAGTTCTCAAATGGGAACTATCAGGAGTCCCTCTTTAGCTATGGATTGCTACTGAAAGAGCATCCAGACTTAGGAGATGCAAAGATAGGGGTATATCTCAGCGATCTCGGACTAGAGAGCGGCGATGATGCCCAAGCACTCTTCGACTATTATCAAGTGATCAAAGAGGAGAAAGAGGATGCAGTGGAGATCATAGACAATATCATACACACCCTAGACAGCTCCAAAAATGCACTCCATGAACTACTCGCAGATCCTATCAAGGAGCAAGCAGAGCAGGAGGATGGCATCATGTATGAAGACTTCATGGCTCTAGTAGATGACAGAGGTGGATTCAAGAGGGCATTTGAAGATATCATGTTCTCTACCAAGGTAGTCATCACAAACAAGGGTGACTTCATAGACTTCATCAGACACTTGGCACTAGAGGGGTATCCCGATATGGCACTAGGCTACATAGATGCAGCTACCAACAACTTCGAAAATGACCAAGCGATATATGAGCTATATGATTTAGTAAAAAAAGATGACCGATGACCCTGCCATTGGAGTATGAGAGTTTTCAGTATATTACAGATGACACAGCTGACATCAATGAAGAGACTATATTTCTCAAAACGACACAAAATAACAAATATTTCGAGACTATAGATCCACAACCACGGCACATCACTCCACTAGAGCTGATATCTATATGGAACTTAGGTGATCTCAAAGTAGTAGGTGTCACAGGCACAAACGGCAAAACTACAGTCACCGCTGCTATCTATTCGTTTTTGCTAGACCTCAATGAGAAGCCAGCACTACAAGGTACCCGAGGTCTATTCGCAGAGGATAATCGCATAGAAGAGAAGAGCATGACGACTCCCTCTATCATAGAGACACTACACAATATGAAGCAGACTAGAGATATGGGATGCAGATACTTCATCATGGAGGTGAGTTCGCACGCTATAGATCAAAATCGCATAGAGGGCATAGAGTTTGCACTCAAGGTTCATACTAATGTCACTAGTGACCATTTGGACTATCATGGCACAGTAGAGGAGTATAGGAGGATAAAGAGTCTATTTTTTGCAGATGATACACCCAAATTGCTCAATAAAGACGATATCAAAAACATCACCTACAACCCTATAGGTGCTCAGAGCTATGGCGTAGACGAGCCAGCTACATTCAAAGTGCAAGCCTTTTCACTACTCCATGGCATAACTGCAGGTGTCAAACATCTACAAGAGGAAGCGACATTTCACTCACCTATGGTAGGACTCTTCAACCTCTTCAATCTCATGGCTGCCTTAGGCTCAGTAGTGATGCTCACAGGCAAAAAGATAGATGAGGTCTGTGAAGTAGTAGAGTATTTTGCAGGTGTAGCAGGCAGGATGGAGGTGCTGAGTCGTAGCCCTCTAGTGATAGTCGATTTTGCACACACGGCAGATGGCATGTTCCAAGTATTGGATAGTATAAAAGATAGAGATATCTCTGTAGTCTTTGGAGCAGGTGGCAACCGCGACAGATCAAAACGCCCCAAGATGGGTGCAGTAGCAGGTAGGTTTGCCCAAAAGATATATGTCACGAGTGACAACCCTAGAGATGAAGTACCCGAGATGATACTAGAGGACATATTAGTAGGTCTCAGAGGCAAAGATAGCGTAGTAGCGACCCCAGATAGGCGTTTGGCTATAGAGATGGCTATCGAGAACCTAGAGGATGATGAGGTACTTCTCATACTCGGTAAAGGTGATGAAGATTACCAAGAAGTCAAAGGAATAAAACATCACTTTGACGACAGAGAGGTAGCTAGAGAGTTATTGGGATTGTGAGATATATTGTATAGCTCGCAATGTTAATCAAACCTCTTATGTAAAGTATTTTTGCTGAGTTGAGTCACACAGAAATATCCGCATGACCCTAAGTAGTTGAGCTAGATAAGCTCTATGGAGCTACGATCAATATATCCACATTAGCTGTAGAGGTATTGCCACCACTCTCATATCTAAGAGTAATTGAAGCCTGCTGACCTATCACAGGCGTGATATCTGCTGGACCGACATATGCAAATGAGGCTCTACCAGCGTTATCTGTCTTGACTGATGATGGTGATATAGAACCAAATCTTTGATCTAGTATGCTTGTGGTAACCGTCTCGCCTTCCACGCCAACATCTTGATCATTTACTATGTAGACGGCTATCTGTTGTTGGGATGAGTTAGTATCTACTATCACAGGTGTAGTTTGGTTCACCATACGATATTTAGTACTAGCAACTTGATCTGCGAAGCTCAGGACAAAATCTTGAGCAGCTTCCGTCTCATTGTTGTCATTTAGATAGACAGCTTGGATCGTTGTAGACTGCCCTTTGAGCTCAGCTAAATCTTTTGGTGAATGATACTGAAAGTAGGCCCATCCACTCTCGTCCGTATCTACATTGGATAGAGCTAGCGTACCAAATGTGCTATCAAATGGTCTCATTTTTACAGTTTGACCAGGAAATCCAAAACCTTTCTCTACGAGCTGTACGCTTACATTGTAGTCACTATCAGCTTTGTCTACTTTGATAGGTGTAGATGCATTTACAAATTGGTACGGGCTTACATAGATTGGGTCTGCTTTTGTATTGCTACCACATCCTGCTATTATAGAGACTATAAAGATTGTTATTAACGAAAATATAGCTGTTTTTTTCATGATCTTATCCTTTCTTTATATAATCTCTAGTAGAGATAGTTGAGACCGAACATGAATGCACCGAAATGATCCATAGTATGAGTATTGTAAGCAAGAGAGTATCTGTATGCCAAATCTATGTCGATTTTTGAAGATACTGATGCAGCTATACCTGCTTGCCCACCATACGCAAATCCTTGCTCATCTACAAGCGTTGATTCATATCGTAGGTATCCTAGATTGATACCTATGTATGGCTTTATCTTCACCGCCGCAGCATCTTGACTAAGGACATAATAGTCCACTGTCACCAAGCCCATCTGTAGGGTTTGATCCTCATCCGCATTGTCATAATAGTCGAAGAGTAGAGTAGATCTATACTCATCGTTTTGGGCACCAAAACGGAGACCATATGTGACATCAGAACCCTCAAAGAGTGGATCATAGCTAAATGGGTCAGTAAAATCTGTATATACAGCACCCTGTACAGTGGCATAACCACCTTCTATACCTATAAATTTATCCCCTATAGAGTAATTATCCGCATACAGTGCAGAGCCAAGTGCCATTCCAAGAAATATAGTTGTAATCTTTTTCATTTTACAAACTCCTTTTAAAGTTTCATATTTATTAACATAATGATATCATAATAGTTTATCGGTATTCTTAATTTTACCATATTCTTTAATATTTTTCTTTTAGGAGATTATTGTCTATGAGTTTTTCTACAAAAACTATAAGATCCCTCTCTAGTATTTTACTCTCTATATCAAATTTATCTAATAATTTTTTCTGCACAAGCAATAGTTCATCGCCCTCTACTATAGCCTCCCACATGATAGAGCCGATGCTATCCAAGCCATAGTAGAGTTCATTTTTGCTATCAAAAAGTACTATCTCATCATCTATCTTTTGAACAAAGACGGTATCTATGGGCTTTAGTCTGCTGTCTAGTGTCACCATTATGGCTCTGGCTCATCATCGCCATCAGCCAACATAATCCATTTGAACTCTTTGACTATTTTACCATTCATATTGAAACTATAGTTTTGATCCTCTGATGCATTGATGACAAGACCCTCGTCACTATCTATTAGCCTCATATTTTGAAGTTCTGTAGAGTTTTTCTTTTGCTCCTCATCGAAGCCATTTCCATCTCTTTTTTTGACTAGTGTGATACCATCCCAACTTAGCGTGATGTCATCATGTACCCCCCTTCTGTTGTATACCCTCAACACCCAAGTTTCAGTAGCAGAGCCAGATGCTTTAAATGCCCTATAGTCGCTTCTATACTCCTTTTTGGCACCAAAGTTACCATTGTATATCACGACATATAAACCAGATGATGCATAGGCTTGTGTGTCATACCTGTCTCTGCCATCACTAGCTCCCTGCAAATACCCAAATACTGCCTTGTCATCCACAAGACTATCGCTCTTTGCAGTCAATCTAATATACCATCCTTTTTGAGATATGCGAACTTTTTTTACTATTGGCTCTTCAGTACTATTATTTTCTGCTTTATGTATATTCAAATCTTCAAGATTATCAACTTTGTTCTCTGCCTCTATGATATTGTCATCTTTATTGATAGCATACTTATCAGCCGTTTCGCTCTTGTCTGCACTAGCCGAAGTATTGGTACTTTCGCCTATAGTTTTCTCTTCACAGCCCAAAAAGATCAAGGTTGCGAGAGATAAAATAAATATTGATACTATATTTTTCATCTTCTTCTCCTATTTGTCAAAGCTACTTTTGAATGGATCACTTGCTACATTGGTACCTGTAGATGCAGGTGATGCTGCTGCCCCAAAAGGTGGATCTGGTATGCTAGTCTCTGCACTAGACTGAACGGGTCTGATCAGCTGACCCATAGGGATCAAGACAGGTGCAGAGTAGACCATCTTCTTCATAAACTCTCTTCTTTTATTTCGACTATCTATATCTTTATCTTTTTTCATATCTTCCACTTTATTTTTCAACTAACACTACTCCTGAGGGATTAAAAGCTTCACATCTTTGCCAGCACTATTTTTGTCAAGCTCTATCCAGTATCCACTGCAAGGGTCTATAGTATCTGGCGTACCTGGACTACCTACTGCTACGCTTGTATAGTTTTTACCATTTTGGTCATATCT
>WFMX01000079.1 GCA_015488875.1 Campylobacterota bacterium
CTCTACATGGTCGCCACCCTTGAGTATGAAGTCCACTTCTAGCATACCTACCCTGATCTTTGGTCCGCTGATATCTTGCATCACTCCAATGACAAGATTGGTATCTTCACAAGCTTTTTTTATCCTATTGAAGACCTCTGTATGGTATTCATAAGTACCATGACTAAAGTTCAATCGAAATAGATTGACCCCTGCTCTTATGAGTGAAGTTATTTGCTCCAACGAATCTGACGCTGGTCCTACTGTAGCTATAATTTTTGTCCGTTTTTTCATATTTTTTTCCTTTGTTAACTATTTTTAAAAAGTGTTCCGCCGATTTGAAGACCATCTATCAGGAAGCTCTTTGCATCTTTTAAGTCAAAGCCACTTGCTAAGTACATCTCTTTGTCATTCGACATCATAAACTCTGCTGATTGTAGCTTAGTGACTATGCCACCTGTTGCAAATTTACTACTTGGCGTATAATCTGCCTCTAGCTCACTATCTTTGATCTCATTGACGATTGATTTGGCTTTGGCATCACTATGTTTATTGGGGTCTTTGTCGTAGTAGGCATCTATATCTGATAATATTACTAGTATATCCGCATCAAAATAGTATGCAACATGTGCAGATAGCCTATCGTTGTCACCAAACACCAACTCTTCTATGCTGACGGTATCATTCTCATTGATGATAGGTATTACGCCATTTTCCAATAGTGTATCTATGGCATTTTTGGCATGTGCTGTATGCTTGCGAGAATCAAATACATCTGAGCTAAATAGTACCTGAGAGCATAACATATCATGTTTGGCGAACTTGTCCTGATACATACCCAGTAAAAACGGCTGACCTATAGCTGCCAAAGCTTGCCTATTTGATACTATATCCCTATCTAGTGGTAGCTGTGTATATCCTGCTGCTACTGCTCCTGAGCTGACGAGTATGACATCTGTCTCTATGGATTTGAGTTTGGCTATCAGTTCTACCAATGCCATCATCCTTTCTCTAGCCACTCTGCCATCTTCTGTCAATACATGTGATCCTACTTTGATCACTATGCGTTTATATGCCATTGGTTACTCCGTCTCCTTTTCTCTCTTTTTCTCAGCTTTTGAAAAATCTGATAAGGCATAACGAAGTGCCTCTGTATTGAATTTGCCTACCGATGATATCGGGAGTACAAAGCTAGGCTCATCATCTTTGTAATCATCCCACTCATTTCTGTCATAGGCGTATGATACATACTCCATATTTGCAGCATATTTAGAGAAGCCTTTATTTGGCTTGAGGGATATATCATTCAAAAACTCTTCTGTGAGTCTATTGGTCTCTTCTATGGTCAGTGCATCTATCTTGGTGATGACTACTGCATGATTGCGGTTTGCCAACTCTGATGAGTATCTCTCTACTTCTTGATGTAGTATCTCATATTGATATTTCATCTCTCTATAGTTAGTCGCATCTATCAGAAAGAGAAGTGTTTTTGTCCTCTCTATGTGGCGTAAAAACTCTAGCCCCAATCCTCTACCGTCACTTGCACCCTCTATGATACCAGGGATATCAGCCATCATAAATGAGTCAAATTCTCCTACCATCACGACACCTAGCTTGGGGGTGAGGGTAGTGAACTCATAGTTTGCCACCTGTGGTCTAGCATTTGAAAGTGTAGATATGAGAGTAGATTTACCCACATTTGGGAAACCCACTAAACCTACATCTGCTATCATCTTCATCTCTAATCTTACATGTTTTGTCACACCTGCCAATCCAGGCTGTGCATATGTAGGTCTCTGGTTTGTAGAGCTTTTGAAGTGAAGGTTTCCTAATCCACCTTTGCCACCTTCAAGAAACTTGATTTTCTCTCCCTCTTTTAGTAAATCCATCAAGACTTCATTTGTCTCAGCATCTATGACTTGTGTACCAGGAGGTACTGTTATGGTGGCATCTTTGCCTTTTCGTCCATAGCACTTACGCCCCTCACCAGGGCGACCATTTTCTGCTTTTATGATATTTCGTCCTCTCAATGCACTCAGAGTATCAGTATTGTTGTCTACTTTGAAAAATATAGATCCCCCTTTACCGCCATCTCCGCCATCAGGTCCACCCTTGATGACAAATTTCTCAGTCCAAAACGAGACACATCCTGCCCCACCTTTGCCAGAACTTATTGTAAGTTCCACATTATCTATAAACATTTATAGCCTTTGAATATTTTACGATTAATT
>WFMX01000080.1 GCA_015488875.1 Campylobacterota bacterium
ATAGAGAGTGCATCTCCTGTATTGGCATGTGCATTTGAATTGATCTTGAATGCTCTGCCATATCCACCAGTAGCAAACATCACTACTTTTGCATTGAAAATAGCTGGTTTGCTATCTCTGATATCGAAAGCTGCTACGCCTGATACTTTGCCATCTTTGTAGATGATATCTGATGCATACCACTCATCAAAGACCTCTATGCCTGCACGATGTGCCTGCTCATAGATAGTCTGTAGTAGTGTCAATCCTGTACGATCTTTGGCATAACATGCCCTAGGTTTTGACTGACCTCCAAATGGTCTGATGGCTATATCGCCCTCTTCATCTCTGGAAAATACAGCTCCCATCCTCTCTGCCCATCTGATAGTCTCAGGGGCTCTACTACATAGTAGCTCTACACAGTCTTGATCTGCTAGATAGTCACTACCCTTTATGGTATCAAACTCGTGTAACTCTATACTGTCTTCTGGACTCAATGCGGCATTTATACCACCTTGAGCCGCACCTGAATGACTTCTGAGTGGGTGAAGCTTGGTGATGACTGCTGTCTTTTTGCCTGCTGCTGTCAACTCTCTAGCTGCTGCTAGACCAGCCAAACCTGCACCAACAATGACGGCATCATATTTATAGATTTGAACATCCATGGTTGCTCTGTCCTTTGCAATAAATTTGGATAAAGTATAGCGAAGCTTTTGTGTTAGATAGGTTAAGATATATCATAATTTGAAGCTATAGCATACAATAGGGTGAAGTATGTTACAATTCTACCAAAAAAGTAGTAAATATGGATAAAGAGAATTTTTTGATAGCACAGTTTGACTCCAAATATATAGGAGATGATGGAGCAGTAGTAGGTGATACTATATATAGTATGGATGGTTTTTTCGAGGGTATTCACTTCAAGAGGGAGTGGATGAGTATGAGTCAGATAGCGAGAAAAGCGATGCTTGTCAACATATCTGATGCAGTAGCCATGAATGCCTCTCCACAATATGCACTTGTGACTATAGCAGTACCACATGATTTGAGTGAAGATGAGATAGTGGAGCTGACTAGAGGACTACAAGATACAGCAAGTGAGTTTGGTTTTGAGATAATAGGTGGCGATACCATAGGTGGCGACAGTCTCAATATATCCATCACTCTCATATCAAAAAGCGACAATCCTCTATATCGAAAAGGTCTCCAAGTAGGTGACATACTATTGTATACAGGTGTGTTAGGTGAAAGCAAAAGAGATCTAAATAGGCTATTTATAGGACAGCCTATAGATAATGACTCAAAATTTTATGCTCCGATACTGAGGGGTGAGTTTATCTCCAAAGCTAGACAATACCTAAGGGTTGGCATGGATATATCAGATGGACTCTATTGCGATACCAACAAGCTCTTAGAGTACAACTCACTAGGTTTTGCATCTCTGACTGATATACCTGAAGAGATAGGTATGAGTGGCGAAGAGTACGAGATGCTCATAGGTGTATCCCCTGACAACCTAGAGAGAGTGAGAGAGATAGCCGAGAGTATGGATATCTCTCTCACTACATTTGCCAAAGTAGCCGACAATCAAGAGAAATACCCATGCCATAGCCACCATTTTTGAGAGGTTTCTGACATCATCAAGGTCAGAGATAATCCCCCTCACCCCTCCAAAAACTCCACTCCATCCTTGGACCCAATCAACAGAAAACTCCTAAGCTTTGGTATAGATCTTACTCTATCTAGCTCTTTATACCTTGCTACCTGTGTTAAGCCATCTCTTTTTGTCTTCTCGTAGTCATCTTTTTGTTTGAGCCATTTGAGTTCAAAGAGATAGTTGTTTGGTACTTTATCATCTCTGCCTATGAGGAGTATATCAGGATAGTTGTTGTTTAGTTCAGGTTGAGACTCTATGAAGTAGAAGTTTGCAAAACTAAGCAGTGCTAGAGTGATGACTTGGAAGTGTTTTTCGCTAAAGCCTTGGTGGTCACGATTGGAGAGTGTTTTTATCACTTCGTTAAGTTGTCTTTTGAAAGATGATATATCTCCTTTGGCTAGCTCTATAAGTATCATCTTTATATCAGCATCATATGTCAAGTCATTTCTCTGCTTTAACTCTATAGCAAAGTAGTTGAAGTAGAGTATCTTTATCACATAGTTTGGGATACAAAACTCTAGTACCTCTCCAAAATACTCATCTTTGATAGTGATAAACCCCATAGAGTATATAAGAGTAATGAAGTCATCTCTACTAAATTCTTGATTGAGATCATATCTATCTTTGATGATGCCTGTAAGGGAGTTATTTTCTATAAGCTCTTGGAGTATGTGGTAGTTTCTATCACTATCTCCTATATTAAATAACTTCATTATGGCTCTATAGTCACTAGCTACATTGCTATCTAGCATCTTTGTGGGCATCGTGCAGTCATCGGTATCGTATTTGGATATAAAGTAATTGATGAGTGTAGCATTATAAACTCTCTCTTTGGCTTTTATGTTAAATAGATATCCATTGTACCAGACCTTTAGCTCATCTAATAGTTTCTCCTTGTCTATAGTATCGCACTTTTTAAATATGGATTGCTCCAATGAATACTCTACCTCCCCTTGTGAAAATCCTGCCATAAGATTGAATGGTTCATCGTGTGATATATTATTCACTATATTAAACCCACTACTGAGACTATCTAAAGTAATAGGTGTCACTCCTGTGATAAACATCTTTTGTACTACTCCACTTTGTGTAGCTCCCTTGATCACTTCATAGAAGCTTCGCACAAAGCCACCTTTGCTCACTATATCTAAAAAG